>CANLAV010000007.1 GCA_947487905.1 Bacteroidota bacterium
TTGGTATTTCTGATTCTTTTATAAGTGTTTATAAAGATGGCAGAAAACTATATGGGATGGAAGCTACTCAATATTTAAACAAATAAAAGTCAACTTATGATTTATAGTACCTGGACAGAAACAGCTGAATGTTTAGAAATTAAATCTCAAATAGAAAAATTGAATCGCATTATTTTATTTAATGATGATGTGAATACATTTGAATGGGTTATCGAATGCCTTATGTTATATTGTCAACACGATGCCATTCAAGCTGAGCAATGCGCAACGATAGTTCATTATAATGGAAAGTGTGAGGTAAAAACAGGTTCACTAAAAGCATTAAAACCAATATGTGAAACACTGCTAGAAAAAGGTTTGAGTGCTGAAATCAATTAATTTTAAAATGATAAAAATAATTTTCTTAATAAGCGCATGTGGTTTTATTTTTTCGGCTTGTCAGAAAAATGCCATAACAGGCCGTCGCTCCTTAAATTTAATCCCAGAATCAGAAATGATTGCAATGAGCTTAACTCAGTACGATCAATTTTTAAAAGAACACCAAACTTTGCCAGGATATCATAAAAATACAATCTTGGTAAGGACTGTTGGAATAAAAATTCAGAAAGCAGTTGAAAAATACTATGCTGAAAAAGGGTTAAGTAATCAATTAGCTGGATTTAAATGGGAATTCAATGTTGTTGAAGATAATGTTGTGAATGCTTGGTGCATGCCTGGTGGTAAAGTAGTTGTTTATACAGGTCTTTTGCCTGTGACGCAGGATGAGGCTAGCTTAGCCATAGTTATGGGACATGAAATAGCTCATGCGATTGCTGGTCATGGAAATCAAAGAATGAGTCAAGCCATGATGGTGCAGTTTGGAGGTGCTGTTTTATCTACAGCAATGCAGCAAAAACCCCAAATCACCCAATCTGTATTTCAACAAGCCTATGGATTAACAACCAATTTAGGCATGTTAAAATACGGTAGAAGTCACGAAACAGAGGCAGATAAAATGGGTTTAATTTTTGCCGCAATGGGCGGATATAACCCAGAAGTATCGATTGCGTTTTGGGAACGCATGGCATCGGCAAACAATGGGTCGAAACCTTTAGAGTTATTAAGTACTCATCCTAGCGATGAAACAAGAATTAAAGCATTAAAGGCGTTTATGCCGGAGGCAAAAAAACATTATTTAATAAATTAAAATTATTTGACATTAATAAATAAATAATGTATATTTGTTTATTAATAATTTTTAAAATAATAAAATGAGCACAGGAACAGTAAAATTTTTTAACGAAACAAAAGGATTTGGTTTCATTAAAGAGGACGAATCAGGAAAAGAGTACTTTGTACACGTAACAGGTTTATCTGACAAAATCAGAGAAAATGACACAGTAACTTTCGATATTCAAGAAGGTAAAAAAGGATTAAATGCAGTAAACGTAAAACTATCATAGTTATATAATACCATTTAAAATCTATCCCCTCGTTGTGAAACGAGGGGATTTTTTTTGATTATTAGTTTGATTAAATTGTTAATTATGTTAAAAAATGGTATTTTAGAACTTTAAATAAATAAAATCTAGTCAGAAAAATTATGGAAGAAACGGTAACAACAAAAGGTCACCCAAAAGGATTATACTTATTATTTGCCACGGAAATGTGGGAGAGATTTTCTTATTATGGAATGAGAGGTATATTGATTTTATACCTTACAAAATCTTTAGTAGAAGGTGGATTAGGTATTAATGAGCAATCAGCTTCTTTAATTTATGGTTTTTTTACTGGTTTCGTTTACTTTACTCCATTAATCGGTGGTTGGTTAGCAGATAAATACTTAGGGCAAAGAAACGCAATAACCATTGGTGGTATCACCATGATGATCGCTCAGTTTGTTTTATTTGGAATAAATACTCAAACTGGACTTTATATTGGCTTATTTTTATTAATTATTGGTAACGGATTTTTCAAACCAAATATTTCTACAATAGTAGGAAGATTATATTCAGCTAACGACCCAAAAAGAGATTCTGCTTTTTCAATTTTTTACATGGGTATAAATTTAGGTGCATTCATAGCTCCTTTAGTTATTGGTTTATTTGCCGAAAATTTATTTGCGACAAAAGACGAAACTGGTAAGATTTTAACTTACGGTTATAAATATGGATTTTTAATTGCTGGTTTAGGCATGTTATTGGGTCAAGTGTTATTTAATACCATGGCTAAAAAATACCTTGGTAACATAGGCGAATCTCCAGCCAAACAAAAAGCAAGTGCTGATTTAGAAAATAAAGTAGCTGATCCTGAAAAACCATTAACAAAAGAAGAAAAGCAAAGAGTTAGTGTGATTTTTATATTAACGGCATTCGTCATATTCTTTTGGGCTGGGTTTGAACAAGCAGGCTCTTCATTAAGCTTATATACAGATAAATTCATCGATAGAACTGTATTTGGTTTTGAAATTCCAACATCTTGGTTTCAGTCAGTTAATCCATTATTTATTGTAGCTCTAGCGCCATTATTTTCTATTTTTTGGACAAGTAATCTTGGTAAGAAATTAACAACACCAGTTAAAATGGGCTTAGGTATGATTTTATTAGGCATTGGTTTTTTCTTCATGCTTGGTGCCGTTTCAGAAAGAGGTGGAGACAATCAAGATATCACCATTAAGGCAAGTTTATTTTGGTTAGTAATGACATATTTAATTCATACGTTGGGAGAATTGTGTTTATCACCAGTTGGTTTATCAGTTGTTACCAAGTTAGCACCTGTTAAATTAGCATCTCTTATGATGGGAGTTTGGATGTTAGCAACATTTGTAGCCAATATTATTGGTGGTTTTGTATCAGCATATGTTGAAGCATTAGGTGCATTTGCAATTTTTGCGACAATTGCAGGTTTTGTAATTGTTTTAGGCGTTGTCATGATTGCTTTAAGTAAGCCTATTTTAAAAATGATGCACGGCGTTAGATAATTTTCACAATACAATACATAAAAAACCTCTCTGAGTCATTAGAGAGGTTTTTTTATTAAACTGAATAATTGAACACTTATGGAACAACAATTAACAATAGAAGATATTCAAAACTTTAAGGGTAAATATCCAAAACAAATTTGGCCTTTGTTTTTTAGTGAAATGTGGGAACGGTTTAGTTTTTATGGAATGAGGGGAATGTTAGCCTTCTTTATGGTTAATCAACTTGATTTTGATAAAGTAACTGCAAACCTTCAGTATGGTGCTACACAAGCTTTTGTGTATGCTTTTACATTTATAGGTGGGTTATTAGCAGATAAAATTTTAGGTAAAAGACGTTCTTTATTTTGGGGTGGATTATTAATGATTGTTGGAAGCGTTTTATTAGCGATTAATCCAAAAGATTTTTTCTTTTTAGGAATAGCCTTTAATATTATTGGAACAGGTTTTTTTAAACCTAATATTTCCAGCATGGTTGGTAATTTGTATAAAGAAGGTGATGGTAGAGTAGATGCTGGTTTTATGTTGTTTTATGCTGGTGTAAATGCAGGTGCTTTTTTTGGCGGGTATTTATGCATTGCCATCGGTAAAGGTGAAATGCTGTCAACAGTAATCGCTGAAGAGTTGCGTTGGAATATTGCATTTGGTATTTCATCAATTTTTATGATTATAAGTCTATTAACGTTTTCTCAAACTCAAAAAAAATTAGGTCAAATTGGTTTATCGCCATTATTAGATAAAGATCCAAGTTACCGAAAGCGTTTAGAAATCATCACCTGTGTTGGCTCTATTTTAGCTATTCCACTTATTATGGCCATGGTTTCTAAAACAGAATATACCGATTATTTTATGTACACAATCGGACCTGCTTCATTGTTGTACGTTTTGTATGAAATGAAAAACTTTTCAGTTGCAGAGAATAAAAAAATTATTGCAGCTGTTTTATTTATGTTTTTTTCAATCATTTTTTGGGCATTTTTTGAGCAGAGTGGAGGTTCACTTAGCTTTTTTGCTGCAGAAAATTTAAACCATAATTTGTTAGGATTCAATTTGGATCCAAATGGGGTTAATAATTCATCCAATTCATTATTCGTTATCATTTTTGCAACACCATTAGGTTTGCTTTGGTTGTTTTTGCATAAAAGGAAGTACGAACCAAATACCATTGTAAAATTCGGTTTAGGTTTTGTATTTCTTGCACTTGGTTTTTATGTATTTTATTACACTAAGTTTTTGAGTGATGCAAATGGAATGACATCTTTAAATTTATTCACGTTTGGTTGGTTTATTATAACCTTTGGAGAATTATGTTTATCGCCAATTGGAACGTCAGTCATGACAAAATTATCACCTCAAAAACTACAAGGTGTAATAATGGGTATGTGGTTTTTAGCAAGTGCATATGGTCAATATTTTGCGGGATTATTAGGCGCTAATATTGCAGAAGCTTCAGAAAATTCTACAAATATGGAGAAGCTTACAATTTATGCAGATGGTTATAAAGAGCTTGCAATTTATGCATTCATAGCTGGTGTTTTATTGATTGTAATTTCTCCATTCATCAAAAAATTGATGGGTAACGTCAAATAATTTTAAAGTTTTATAAATATGCACACAGCAAATACAAATTCTGAAATTATTTCTAACATAAATTTTTTACAATCAAAATCTGAACGAGATCATTATGAAAATTGTGAATTTGTCAATTGTGTACTTTCTGATATCTCTCAATTAACCTTTATCAACTGTTCTTTTAAAAATTGTAACTTAAGTAACTGTGTTGTCAATAATAGTATGATACAAGATGTTAGTTTTTTAGATTGTAAATTATTAGGTATTAATTTTTCTCAAGCAAAAGATTTTGCTTTTACTGTTTTTTGTAAACATTGTAATTTAGATTATGCTTCATTTGATAAAAAGAAATTAAATAAAAGTGTTTTTGATCACTGTAAAATGCATCACGTTAACTTCACGTTGGCTGATTTAAGTAAAAGTAAATTAATTAACTGTGATTTATTAGAAGCCCATTTTTCTCAAACAAACATCGCAACCGTTGATTTTACAAGTTCTCACAATTTTTTAATCAACCCGGAAAATAACCAAATTAAAAAAGCTAAATTTTTAATGCAAGATTTAGAAAAACTATTATATCAATACGACATTATTGTAGAATAACGCTTGGTCATTATTCTACAATAATTTTTGTACTTTTTGAATGACTTGAACTTGTCAGTTTAATAATATATAATCCTTTTCCAAATGCGCCTAAGTGTATTTCTTTTTTCATTTCTTTAGATAATTGAGGAATGTTTTCACTGTAAAGGATTTGACCAATGGCGTTATAAATATCTAATGTGTAGTTTTCACTACTCACCGAGGTAACTACAATATTGATTTTTCCAGTTGTAGGATTTGGAAACACTTGATAGGTAGTTTGTAAATCAGTATCGGTTAGCCCCGTATTTAAAGGACTCACAATGTTTATGTTATCTAAATAAATTGCTTGTCCATAAAATCCTCTATTCTGAAAAGCAAAGATAACGTTAGGTTGTCCGGCATAAGTAATTAAATCAACAGTGTCAGTTTCCCATTGTGAAGAATTTGGTACAAAGATTGCCGCAGTTTCATCTGGAGCTGTTGCTAATTGAATATCTCCTTTATTGTAAATTTGAGTAAATGTAACGCCGCAGTCTGTTGAAACTAGCACTGCTAAGGTATCTGTATTAGCCCCACTATAGCGCGCATAGGCTCTATCGAAAAATAATTTTGGATGAATGGCTGATGTGAAATTAAATTTCGGCGACCTAAGTTCATCCCGTTTGCGGTTAACATCATTATTGTAATTATCAAAAAATACAGATGCTGTGCTTAATCCAAAACCACCAATAGTATTGCTATGTTGCCAGGTAACGCCATCATTTCCTTTATCAATATTTTCCCAATTGATTGGTGTAACGGTTGAGGTAAAACCTTCTGAATAGGGCAAAGATTGAGGTGTTACAACGTTGATATAAGCCGTTTCTGTCAAGGAATTTGGTCCATTTACATTTGAAACAGTTAAGCTTACATTATACATGCCAGATGCTGAATACGTAATGACTGGATTTTGTAAGGTTGAGGTTGACGGTGTTCCCCCAGGAAAATTCCAATTCCAACTGGTTGGTGTGGGTGTTCCAATACTAAGATCTGTAAACGTAACCGTTTGACCTGCACAAATACTTTTAGCACTAGCATTGAAAATAGGAGCAGGAGGCATACTTGTATTAATTGGTAGTTCCCAAACACCTCGTCCGTAATAACCAACTCTTAATAAACTAGCAGCATTGCCTACGTTGTAAAACATAAAGTCTTGAATAGGGGCAATGGTTGGTAAATTGTAGGTCATGTTTGTCCACGATGACATCGTTATATCTTTATAATAAACTCCACTGGCATTGCACACATACATGGCTTCATTGGCGTTAAATTCATCGTGATATATTTTTAAAATATTGATGGTTGGTAAGGTTAATGTAACGTTTGTCCAAGTAGCGCCTTTGTTTGCCGATCGGTAAATTTTATTTCCACAAGAGATGTAAACAACATTTGAATTTGTTTTAATACTTGCAATATTGGCAACTATACTTGTTCCTGCTGGTGTATTGTAATTTGTGAAGGTTGGAGTGGTAGATAAAGCATTATCACTTCTGTAAATTTTTCCTGCCGCTGTTATTACATATAGTAAATTTGAATCTTTAGGCGAAGAATGTATCGCCATCACTTTTTGATTAAAGTTTGAAATTTTTGTCCAAGTTGGACTTGTATTATTTAAATCAGTTGTACGCCAAACATCTTGTTCGCCAGAAAAACAAAGGTTCGGTATTTTTTTTTTGAATTCTAAAACAATGTTATCTGTAGCTGTAAATGGTAGGTTATAACTTACTTCAGATCCTGTGACAACACGTCTATTTCCATTACCATGATAATACACTACATTATTTGTTTGGTAATCAAATGATGCTCTTGCACCCCAATCGCCTCCACGATTGGTTTTCCAGGTGTTTGAAGCATAAAATAATTCACCATTATCTTGTGTTCCAATACTAATCATATCTCTCTTAATTGGACTCTGAGCAGCATGATATATTTCTGTAGCACTTAAGCTATCACATTTAGGAAACCAATTATCACCATCATCATTACTTAACCAAACACCGCCATCGTTGCTATTAAATAATTTATTTGTATACGTTGGATGAAATTTAATTTCATGCATATCAGTATGCAATTGTGCCCACCAATCCGTTAGTTTTGCCCATGTAATACCACCGTCTGTGCTTCTCCAAACAACATGTGCAACTACAAAAACAGTATTGGCATCGGTTGGATCAGCCGTCATACTAAAATTGTAATTGCCCTGCCCGCCGCCTGTTGCATCATAACCAACTAAACTTTGTGAGGGATTGTTGTATACAGTTGTAAATGTATTTCCTCCATCGATTGATTTCAAAATAGTTCCTTCATCTTTAATCATTCCAATATAAACAACATTAGGATTAACAGCACTTAATGCTAATCGCATGCCGTTTCCACTTCCACCTCCAGGAATGACAACTCCAGCAGTAATTTGAGCCCATGTTAAACCAAAGTCGTTTGATTTCCAAAATTGAGAGGATGTTACTGCAAATAGTGTATTTGTTGTGCCGTGTTTTAATTGCATATCTTGAAAATCACCTCCTGTTTTTACTAAGGTCCAATTTGCACCAGCATTCGTTGTTCTATAAATTCCATTATCTGTAGCAGCAACCAAAACGTTAGCGTTAGTTGGATCCATCAAAATTTCAATAGCTAATCTATTTCCCATCCCAGTTGTGGATTGTAGCCAATTCAAGCCTCCGTCAATACTTTTCCAAACTCCGAAATCAGTTCCATAATAATTTGCGTCGCCTGTTCCTAAGTATAAAATATTATCGTTGGTATGATCAACACAAATTGATGCACACGCCGATTGTGGCAATTTATCAGTTCCTGTTTTTTTCCAAGTTGTAGCTGTGTCAGAACTTATCCATAATCCGCCCGATGCACTTACAGCATACATTTTATTTGGATTTGTAGGATGGAATTTTATTTGACTTACACGTCCAATCCCATTTATTTGCCCGCTAATATCTGTTGGAAATAGAGTTGGTCCAGTTGTTTTCCATGAAGTAGCAGGTTGAGAAAAACACACGGAATAAAGTGTACATTGAATAGCGAATATTAAGCGATAATTTAATTTCATGTATTTTATCTTATTTAAGTTTAGTGTTGTTGGTTTTGCCATAATTTCAAACGTTCATCCGCATCAAGAATGCTTCCATCTTCTTGCACAAATGGCATGACTTTTAGTTTCCAATGTTTAAATTTTTTAATATCGAAACTGTATTTTCTTATTTCTTCTTCTTCTCTTTCTTCTTTTGATTTAAACCATTTTGATAAAAAGTTTTTTTTTGTAGGTTCTTTTTTTGTTTGACCTATGACATCGTCTTCTTCTAATGGTAATTTTTTATTTTGCCAAAATTGTTCATAGGCTTTAATTGTTTCAAAGTAATTTGCTTTTGGATCATTCATCATTTCAATCCAATACGGATGTTTACTGTAATTTAATTTTTTAGCAGTTGATTGAGCAATCATTTCAGGTGAAATAATTATTAACGTTAAAAAGGAGATAATCGCGATAAAGTGGATTCTATTTTTCATGTTAGGATTTAAATGGTAGTTAAACAAAATTATAATAAAACTTAAATTTTACACCATTTTTAATGTTAAAATAGCCGCTTTTTTTTGATATGTAAATTCATTTCTTAACAATTTGATAGCGTTTTTCGGTTATTTCTTTACGTTTCTTTAATGTTCAAAAAATATTTAGCTCATAATGCGACAGTACATTTGAAAAAACTAATTATGTATAGTAAAAGAGAATTACAAACTTTAGTTATCAGCGATATTCATTTAGGTACATTTGGCTGTCACGCAAAAGAATTACTACACTACCTTAAAACAGTAAATCCCAAAACTTTAGTACTCAACGGAGATATTATTGATATGTGGAATTTTAGCAAAAGTTATTTTCCTCCATCTCACATGGATGTATTGAGACAGATTTTAAAAATGTCGAGTACAGGAACACACGTGTATTACATTACAGGAAATCATGATGAAATGCTTAGAAAATATACTGACTTACAATTGGGTAATTTTGAGATTGTAGATAAATTATTAATGGAATTAGACGGCAAAACAGCATGGTTTTTCCACGGAGATGTTTTCGATGCCAGCACAAAAGGATATGCCAAATTTTTGGCAAAGCTCGGAGGAAAAGGCTATGATTTACTGATTCTGATCAATCGTTTTATCAATTGGTTTTTGGAATTATTAGGACGTGACAAAATGAGTTTTTCTAAAAAAGTAAAAGACGGTGTAAAAAAAGCTGTTGCATTTGTCAATGATTTTGAAAGCACAGCTGCTGAATTGGCCATTGAAAAAAATTACGATTATGTTGTTTGTGGTCATATTCACATGCCACAAATAAAACAAGTTACTAATGAAAAAGGTACTGTTACGTATTTAAACAGTGGCGATTGGGTTGAAAATTTAACCGCGTTAGAATACAATCATGGTAAATGGGAAATTTTTAATTACGATCAAAATTTTGAAAACTTGATTTACCTCAAAGATAATTTTGAACAAGAAGATATTGTTTCTAAAATTTTAGCATCCTAAATTTAATATTCATGAAAATATTTTATGCAGTACAAGCTACTGGAAATGGACATATTAGTAGAGCGCAACAATTATATCCTTATTTAAAAAAGTTTGGAGACGTTGATTTTTTTTTAAGTGGTAACAATGCAAATTTAGATTCTTCTTTACCAATTAAATACAGAAGCGAAGGTTGTAGTTTACATTACAGTAAATGTGGTGGACTTAATTATGTTGATGTCATCAAAAACATTAAACCGATCATGATGTATAAAGACGCAAAATCGTTGCCTTTAGAAAATTATGATATTATAATTAATGATTTTGATTTTGTAACCTCGTTAGCATGTAAATTAAAAAAATTGTCTTCTGTTCAGTTAGGACATCAAGCCAGTTTTCAATCCGATTTAACGCCACGCCCAAAGAAGAAAAATGTATTAGGTGAGGCTATTTTAAAACATTATGCGCACGCTACGAAACATATTGGATTTCATTTTGATGCCTACGATACATTTATCGTTCCACCAGTTATTAAAGATGAATTTATTAATGCAGAAGTACAAGATTTAAAACATGTAACCGTTTATTTACCTTCCTTTCAAGAGCATTGTTTGTATGATGCATTTAATAAACTAAAAGACATACAGTTTCATTGGTTTTTGGATGGAATTAAAGAAATAAAAACAGTAGAAAATATTACGTATTATCCCATTAATCAAGCTTACTTTAACAAAAGTTTATTAACCTGTCATGGATTAATAACTGGTGGCGGTTTTGAAACTCCAGCTGAAGCATTGTATTTAAATAAAAAGTTAATAAGCATTCCCATTAAAAATCATTATGAGCAACAATGTAATGCCGCAGCTTTAGAAAAAATGGGCGTTAGCGTATTAGAAGATGTGGATGAGCAATTTGCTGATATTGTTGAGAAATGGTATGATCAAAAAAACACAAACCCAATTATAAAAGCGAATAATATCAATGAAACGCTTCAGTTATTAATGGATACGTATCCAAACAAGAATTACTATTAAATGAGGTTGATGTTTTTTTTGTTGGTGATATAGATTTTTTATTCATTAAAAAAAGATGTAGCTTTGCAAAATATTTGTAAAACATGAGAAAAGTTATTGAATACCGTAAATTATTAGGAGTTGATAAAGCAGTCACATTAAGTGAATTAAAAAGCATTTATCGTAATTTCATGAAAGAATTTCATCCTGATAAAATTCAAGATAACGAAGAAGCTAAATTAGCTGCTGAAGAAAAAAGTAAATTGGTTATTGAAGCGTATCATTTTTTAGTGAGTATTGCTCCAGAAACAATTGCTGCAACTCTAGAAGAATATACTAAAACAACCACCACTAGTAATATTGCAGATATTAATTACAAAGGAAAGCGTTTGCGTATTGATTTTACAGATGGTTCTGGTTACGAATATTATGGTGTTCCCGAAAACACATTTTCTAAGTTAATTAATGCCGATTCTCAAGGCAGATTTGCACGTCGCCATATTTACACTTCTTTTCTTTATAGAAACGTCAGTAAATTAAGCGTAACAGTTTAATTTTATTTTTTAGTTTTATTAGGATATTTTTTTGCTATCCTTAACGATTCAAGTGTATCTTTGATTTGTAATAATGACAAATTAAAAACACATGACGAACAATCCTTTTCTTTCTGATTTCAATACGCCTTTTGATACGTATCCTTTTGATAAAATTAAAGTTGAACATTATTTACCAGCCATCGAAGAAGGCATTAAGCAAGGTTTAGCAGAAGTTGATGCGATTAGTCATAATCAAGAAACACCTAATTTTTCAAATACCATCGAAGCTTTAGAAAAAGTGGGTGGATTGATGGAATTAGTAAGCTCTGCGTTTTTTAATTTAAATTCTGCAGAAACATCAAAAGAAATGCAGGAATTAGCAAAAGAAATTTCTCCGAAGTTAAGCGATTATTCAAATGACATTATGTTGAATGACGCACTTTTTAAACGTGTGGAATTAGTTTACACTACAAAAGATTCATTAACGTTAACACCAGAACAACATACTTTACTGAATACAACTTATAAAAGTTTTGTGCGTAATGGTTCAACATTAAATGCAGAGCAAAAAGAAAAAGTAAGAGCCATTGATAAAGAAAAATCACATTTGTCATTAGTATATAGCGAAAATGTATTAGCTGAAAGTAATGGGTATGAATTGGTAATTACTAATTCAGCTGATTTATCAGGCTTGCCCGATGGTATTATCGAAGCAGCTAAACTTACGGCCACCGAAAAAGGAAAAGAAAATACATGGGTGTTTACTTTAGATTATCCGAGCTACGGACCTTTTATGACGTATTCGGACAACAGAGTATTGAAAGAGCAATTATTTAAAGCGTATGGTTCTAAGGCATATAAAAACAATGAGCACGATAATCAACAAGTCTTAAAACAAATAGCTGTTTTAAGACATGAACGCGCTGTGATATTAGGTTATAAATCGCATGCCGATTTTGTGTTAGAAGAACGCATGGCTGAATCTCCAAATAAAGTAGTTGCCTTTTTAGAAAATTTATTAGACAATTCTTTATCCTTTGCTAAAGAAGAGTTAGCAGAATTAAAAGCGTATAGTCAGTCTATTGGTGGCCCATCAGATATAAAAAGATGGGATGTGACCTATTATGCCGAAAAATTAAAAAAAGAAAAATTTGCTATTGACGATGAATTACTGCGCCCGTATTTTAAATTAGAAAACGTGATTGCTGGTGTTTTTGAAATAGCCAAAAAATTATATGGTTTATCATTTGTTCAAAGAAATGATATACCGTTATATCATAAAGATGTAACGACCTATGAAGTAAAAAATGCAGCTGGCGATTTTTTAGCTGTATTTTATGCTGATTTTTTTCCACGCGCAGGAAAGAGTCAAGGCGCTTGGATGACAGCTTTTAAAAATCAAAAAATAGTAAATGGCGTAAACGTCAGGCCTCATATTTCTATCGTTTGTAATTTTACCAAACCAACCGAAAGTAAACCTTCTTTGTTAACGTTCAATGAAGTCACAACATTATTTCATGAGTTTGGACATGCTTTACATGGCATGTGTGCAAATACACAATACGCGAGTCTTTCGGGAACAAGTGTGTATTGGGATTTTGTTGAATTACCTTCTCAAATTTTAGAAAATTGGTGTTATGAAAAAGAGTGTTTAGATTTATTTGCTAAACATTATGTAACTGGAGAAACAATACCTTCTGAGTATATTCAAAAAATAGTTGACTCATCCAATTTTCAAAGTGGCTTAGCTACTATCCGACAAATTGGTTTAGCTACGTTGGATGTGGCTTGGCACAGTCAAAATCCTAAAGATGTTACAAGCATAAAAGATTTTGAAACACAGGTTACATCAAAAACAGATTTAATGGAACCCGTTTTAGAAACAAGTATCTCATGTTCTTTTTCTCATATTTTTTCAGGTGGTTATTCTTCTGGATATTATTCCTACAAATGGGCTGAAGTTATTGATGCAGATGCCTTTGAAGCTTTTAAGGAAAAAGGAATTTATAATAAAGAAGTGGCTGATTCGTTTCATGATAATATTTTATCTAAAGGTGGAAGCGAACATCCATCTATCTTATATAAACGTTTCAGAGGCAGAGATGCTGATCCGAAAGCTTTATTAAGAAGAGCTGGTTTAGTAAAACCATAATGGTTTTGCAAAATTAATAACATAAAAAAACCTTCAAGAATTTCTTGAAGGTTTTTTTTTATAAATGAATAGGTTTATTTAACAGCTATGACTGATATTTCAACATTAACGTCAAGCGGTAATCTTACAACCTGAACCGTTTCTCTTGCTGGAAAATTTCCAGTAAAAAAAGAACCATATACTTCATTCATGGCTGCAAAATTATTCATGTCTTTCATAAAGATGGTTGTTTTAACTACGTGTGTGAAATCCATATTGGCTTCACTTAAAATAGCTGAAACATTTTCCATCACTTTTTGTGTTTCACTTTTAATATCGCTTAAGGTTAATTCTCCTGTTTTCGAATCTTTAGCAACTTGGCCTGATACAAACAATAAATTGCCTGAGGCAGGAACCATGTTAGCGTGACTATAAGGACCAATTGGTTTTGGTGCATGTTCTGATGTGATTATTGTTTTCATAGGGTATGTATTTTTTTGTTTTTAAAAATACGAACTTATTTATGATTTTTCATGAAGGATTGAAACGAAATGTCAGACCCTTTAGAAAGCTATTGCTAGGCAAGGCGAATACCCAAATAAATTAACACATCAAGAAATTCTTTAGTATGTTTGTGGTATGCAAATAAACGATGTGATACTAGAAATTAAGAATTTAAAAAATAGTTCAGTGCATAAATCTGCTTTAGATATTTTTAGATTATTGGACACAAACAAAACGTTATTTGTAGATAAAATGGATAGTGATAATTTTAGTCATTTATTAAAAGGCTTTGAGCAATTGAGTTATGCTAACCCTAAAGAATACGCTACCACTAGTTACCAGAGAGATTATCAAACACATTACGATTTATTAGTGTTTTATTTAAGTAAAATCGTTTAATTAATAGTGCAAGTTTGAAATAGGGCAAAAGGTTAAATTTTGTTACCTTTGCACTATGAAGTTTGAAGAGTATCATATCATTCCCGAATTAAAACAAAGTTTACAAGAGTTAGGATTTAAACGTCCAACTGATATTCAGTTTAAAGCGATTCCTAATATTTTAAATGGAGAAGATGTTTTAGCAATTGCACAAACGGGTACGGGTAAAACAGCAGCCTTTGCCATTCCAATTATTCATTTAATTTCTAAATCAGGAACAAGACAAGGTGTGCAAGCAATCGTAATGGTTCCAACGCATGAATTAGCTATACAAATTACAGATGTGTTTGATAAATTAGGAAAATATACAGATGTTAAAACACTCGGTATATATGGAGGTGTGGAGCAAGATCCTCAAATCAAAAAATTGCACGAAGGTGTAGATATTGTGATTGCAACACCAGGAAGAGTGTTTGATTTAGTTAATCAAGGTTATTTGGTATTGAGAGATATTAAAGTGTTGGTGTTAGATGAAGCTGATTTGATGTTGGATTTAGGTTTTTATAAAGACATTGAAGACTTAATAAAATATTTACCTCGCCAGCGACAAACTCTTTTTTTCTCAGCAACTATCAATGAAAAAATAAAAAAACTGGCGTATTCAATTGTAAGAAATGCCATTCGTATTCAAATTTCGCCTAAAGATCCTGTTTCTAAAAACGTAACTCATTCGGTTATGTTTGTGAGTATGGATGATAAACGTTTCTTTTTAGAACGCATCGTTCATGAAAATCCTGAAAGCAGAATTTTAGTGTTTGTAAGAACGAAAGTGCGAGCTGAACGTGTGTTTGAGGCGATGAGTAGAGTAGGAATTAAAACTCAAACAATGCACGGTGGAAAAGATCAAGAAAGTAGAATGGGAGTGATGAACGAATTTAAGAATGGCACATTCAACGTTTTAGTGGCTACAGATATTAGTGCGCGTGGTGTTGATATAGCCAATGTAGATTATGTGATAAACTATGATTTACCTGAAGTTGCCGAAAATTATGTGCATCGAGTTGGTAGAACAGGACGTGGAAATAATAAAGGAGTGGCTGTTTCGTTTTGCAGTCCAGAAGAAAAATCTATTTTGGGAGAAATAGAATCATTTATGGATAAAAAAATAAATGTATTGCAAGTTGATAAAGCAGATTATTCAGAAACATTAGCCTTAACAGAAGATGTAAATGATAATTGGAAAAAATTAATTGCTGACGCAGAAAAAGAAAACCAAGTTTACCAGGCTAAAAAGAAGAAGAAAAAATAATTGAATTTTAAATTACATACATGAAAGTAGATAAATATATAGGTTTAAATGGATTTACATCACGACGTAAAGCCTATGATATGATTGAGAATAAACGAATTTTGGTAAATGGAAAATTAGCAAACTTTAGTACTAAAATAAAAGAAGGTGACGAAATTTTGATTGATGGAGTTCCATTAACTCAAAAAGAATTTACACCAACTTACATTGTCTATAACAAACCAAAAGGCATTGAATGTACAAGTGAAAAAATAGAAAACAATATCATTGATGCCATTGGACATACGCAAAGTATTTATCCAATTGGGCGATTAGATAAAGAATCGGAAGGTTTAATTTTATTAACGAACCACGCAGAAATAATTAATAAGATTGGAAACTCTAAATACGCTCATGAAAAAGAATACATCGTTACACTGAATTTACCTGTTAGAACGCAATTTTTAAAAGAAATATCAGAAGGTATCAATATACAAGGTGACCTCACTAAACCTTGTAAAGTGAGCCGCGAACCAAACGCCAAACGTATTTTTAGAATTACCCTAACTCAAGGATTAAATCGCCAAATACGACGTATGTGTAATGCGTATGATTACCAAGTGATTAAATTACAACGTGTGCGTGTGATGAACATTAAATTAGATAAACTGAAAATAGGTGAATGGAGAGATTTAACTGAAGTTGAATTAGAAGAATTAATGGGGCAATTGGTGTAAACAATAAAATTTTTAATTTCATATGAAGTTATTTTTTATATTTTTTAATCTGTTTGTTTTTGAGTATGTTTCATCTCAAAATTACATTGATGTATTAAAAGTAAACTTCAATTCAACTCCTTATGCGGTGTTTGATTCTAGTGAATCTAAAACACGAGTGAAAGAAATATTTTTTGACTTAACAACTCCTATAAAGTTAAATGATAAATGGTCTATCATTACAGGTTGTGTTTTTGAATCTATTCAAGCTAAATTATTTGCTAGTGAGTCTGAAAAAACATTTTGCTCTACAACTTTAAAAATAGGTTTTAATAAAATAGTCAATGATAAATATGCTTTTACTTTCGTTCTTCTTCCAAAAATAGCCTCAAATTACAAGAACATTGGTAATAAAGATTTTCAATTTGGAACTCTTTCCTTATTGAAATACAAAAAAAATAAGCAACTGAGTTACAAGTTTGGCTTTTATCAAAACTTTGAATTATTTGGACCTCTGTTTGTACCTATGTTTGGGTTTTATTATTTAAGTCCAAATAAAAAATTAGAAGCTAATGTTTTTTTACCATTACAACTTGATGTGAATTACAAATTATCACATCGTATTTTTGGAGGAATCAATTTTAATGGCTTAATAAGAACGTATCATCTTACAGATATCAATTCGAGTTACAAAAGCACATATTTGAACCGTTCAACAAATGATATTTACGCTTATTTAAAAATGAATGTAAATGAAAATATTAGTTTTCAAACAAAAGTTGGCTATTCAATGGCTAGAAAATTTATAGTATATGGTGACGGTGATGGAATAGCATTTGCCTTACCTGCCACCTATATTGGTGATCATCGAACGCCTCTAAACACAAAGTTCTCTAATGGTTTATTATTTCAAATTAGTTTTCTTTATAGAATTCACTTGTTAGATTAAAAGAAATATTCGCATAGTTAGTTAATCTATTTTCATTAAAATGATGAAATGGTTAACATCTCATCATTTTCTTTTACAAAAAATCCACGTTCAGTGTGGTTCATAAAATGAATCATAGCCAAAGCTACTTGCACATCATAAATTGCTCTGTATTTTTTAGGAATTAAAAATGAAAGTGAAATCATGAAAAATTTTACAATAAGTTCACCAATTCTAAATTCTTTACGATTCCCTAAAAGTAATGAAGGACGAATGACATAGGTAGAATCAAAACCAATCGCTTTAATGGCTTCTTCCATTTCTCCTTTTGTTTTATTATAAAATATGTTAGACTGTTTATCTGCGCCCATTGAAGAAACAACAGCAAAATGATTGATTCCATTGCCTTTTGCAGCCTTTGCAACATTCACAACATAATCTAAATCTACCTTACGAAATGCTTCTTTGCTACCCGCTGTTTTTATAGTTGTGCCTAAACAACAAAATAAATCATCACCTTTTAAGAGTGTGTTATCAATAGCATCATAATTAAAAATGTGTTGTTTTAATTTGGGATGGTTGATGTTTAATGGTTTTCTAACTAAAATAATGACTGTTGAATAGGTATCATTTTTTAATAAGTGTTCAGTTACTTTTTTTCCAATTAATCCAGTTGCTCCTAATACGATAGCTGTTTTCATTTTTTATTATTTTGATTAGGTTCGATGTAAGATAGGATTTTAATTATTTTTCCGTTTCCATGCGAGACAGTCTTTTCGTTTCAATCTTTTGAGCTTCGCAAGCTCAGCTATCAAAAGGATTTTCTCGTCAATCCTTAACGCCAAAATTTATTTCAACATTTCCAAAAATTCATATTCGTTAATCAATTTTACACCAAGCGATTCGGCTTTTTTTAATTTTTCTGGACCCATATTATCGCCCGCTAAAATAAAACTGGTTTTTTTAGAAATAGAACTTGAGTTTTTTCCGCCATGTAGTTCAATCATTTCTTTGTATTGTTCTCGACTGTATTTTTCAAAAACACCACTAATCACAAAAATATGGTCTTTTAATTTCTCTGTTCCACCTTGCTGTTGTTCATCAGTTAATTCAAATTGTAAACCAGCGTGTATCAGTTTTTTTATGATGTTTTTGTTAGCTTCATTCTCAAAATAATTAGCAATACTAATGGCAATGATGTCTCCAACTTCATCAATGTCTAATAATTCTTCCTTGGTTAAGGTGATTAATTTTTCTAATGATTTTACTTTTTTAGTAATTTTTTTAGCCGTTGTTTCGCCAACGTGTCTAATACCAATGGCGTATAACACACGTTCAAACGGAATTTTTTTACTTGCTTCAATACCTTCCATTAAATTATTGGCCGATTTTTCTGCCATGCGCTCTAATGGCAATACCTGTTCTTTTTTTAAATCGTATAAATCAGAAATGGTTTTTACTAAACCGGCTTTATATAATTGGACAATGGTTTCTCCGCCTAAGCTATCAATATTCATAGCTTTGCGCGATACAAAATGCTCGATGCGTCCAATAACTTGTGGTGGACATTCATTTTCATTCGGGCAAAAATGATTAGACTCGCCTTCATCCCTTTTTAATTTAGAATTACATTCGGGGCAATGCGTAATATAGTGTGTTGATTCTGTATTTATGTTTCGTTTCGTTAAATCAACACCAATTATTTTTGGGATAATTTCGCCACCTTTTTCTACAAACACAAAATCACCTACGCGTACATCTAATTTTTCAATAATATCAGCATTATGCAAAGACGCTCGTTTTACTGTTGTTCCGCCTAATGCAACAGGTTGTAAATTGGCTACTGGTGTGATAGCTCCTGTGCGCCCCACTTGATAAGCAATGCTTAACAATTCGGTACTAACTTGTTCTGCTTTAAATTTATAGGCTATTGCCCAACGTGGTGATTTGGCTGTAAAACCAAGGTTTTGTTGTTGGTTATAATTATTTACTTTAATCACAATGCCATCAATATCATAAGGCAATTGATAACGTTGTTCGTTCCAATAATTTATAAAATATATTACTTCATCAATGCCACGACATATTTTCGCCTCATCCGAAATTTTAAATCCCCATGTTTTTGCGGATTGCATGTTTTCAAAATGCGACTGATGTGGCAAATTTTCACCTAATAGATAATATAAAAAACAATCTAATTTGCGCTTGGCTACTTGTGCCGAATCTTGCATTTTCATGGATCCTGAAGCTGCATTGCGAGGATTAGCCAACAAAGCGTCACTAAGTTCTTCGCGCTCTTTATTCAATAAATCAAACACAGGCCGAGGCATAAATATTTCGCCTCGTATTTCAAATAATGGCGGAAAATGGCCGTTTAGTTTTAAGGGAATCGATTTAATTGTTTTGGCGTTAGTTGTTACATCATCTCCTTGCACACCATCGCCTCGCGTTATGGCTTGTTTTAATTGGCCGTTTTCATAAATTAAGCTAATTGATAATCCATCAAATTTTAATTCACAAACATATTCTATTTGCTCATCAAATAATCCATTGGAAACGATGCCTAATCCTTCACGAACCTTTCTATCAAAATCAATTAAATCTTCTTGATTATAACTATTACTCAACGATAACATGGCGTATTGATGTTTAACACTGGCAAATGATTTTGTTATTTGGCCACCAACACGCTGACTTGGACTGTTTGAAGATAAACATTCAGGAAATTGTTTTTCTAATTCTATTAATTGTTCTAATAATGTATCAAATTCAAAATCACTTATAGTTGGTTGATCTAACACATAATAATGGTAATTATGCTGTTCTAGTTCAGTAGAAAGAAGGTTTATTTTATCTTGTGCTTCAGTAGGTGTCATGTTACAGTTGTAAAACTTTAACAAATTTGTTATTTTTAATAGAAATTACATACTAAATTTGTAAGCAGAAATTAACAACTTGAAAAAGCAATTACATAAATTTATTTTTACGCTCATCGTTTTTACGTATGTGTTTTCTGCTGTTGGTGTTAAAATTGTTGCCCATTATTGTGGCGGCGAATTAGAGAAGATTGCTTTATTTTCAAAACCAACATCGTGTTGCGGAGAAGATGAAGATGCCGAAATGGCTGATGAAGATGGATGTTGTAAAAATGATTCAAAACACGTTGCTTTTAAATCTGATTTCACATTTTATACATTTGTTTTAGCTTGTAAGGCCTCAGTTACTGATTTATTTATTATTCCGAATCAGCAAGACAATTTATTTTCTAATCAAATTTCGGACGTTGTTTTTATAATCAATAAAAAGTACCATCCACCTAATTTGGTTCAGCATCATATTGTTTCAATACGTAATTTAAGAATTTGATTTTTTATTTTGTCAATGTGCTGACCAAATAATTTATTAAAATACATCAAATCTTAAATTTAAAACATATGAAAACAGTATTTATTATCATTTCTATTTTTATTTCATTTACAATTAAATCTCAAACTGGTATAATTACACAAACCATAACCGTGAAAGGAAATTGTGATGAATGTAAAGAACGTATTGAAAACGCTGCCGATATTAAAGGTGTGAAAACCAGCATTTGGAATAAAGATGAAAAAACACTAACAGTAACTTTCGATTCCAAAAAAGTGAGTTTGGAACAAATTGAAAAAGCCATTGCAAATGCGGGGCATTCAACAGTTAGCCAAAAAGCAAATCAAAAAGCATATCAAAAATTACCTGATTGCTGCAAGTACGATGATGGAATTTGTAAGGAGAAAAAATAATGAGAACGTTCTTTTTTGTTGCGATAGCGTGTGTATACGCCTTGCAAAACTCTGCTCAAATAAAAGGCCGTATTTTAGAAGTCAATTCTAAAAACGATACCTCTGTTGTTGTTGGTGCTATGCTATTTTGGAAAAACACACAAATAGTATCAACAACAAATTCAAAAGGATTTTTTTCTATCCAGTCGATTTTGTCTGAAAAACAATTGATTGTAAATGCGATGGGATATAAATCTGAAACAATTCTTATTTCTGATACATCTAAATTTATAACGCTGATATTAAAAAATGGTCTTGAGTTAAATGAGATTCAAATTATTTATGAATCAAGTGGAACAGACATTTCTTATTTAAATCCAATTAAGATTGAAACACTTGGTGAGCGTTCGTTAATGAAAGCAGCTTGTTGCAATCTCTCCGAAAGTTTTGAAACAAATCCAAGTGTGGATGTCAATTTTGCGGATGCAATTACAGGAACGAAACAAATTCAACTACTTGGATTGTCTGGTCAATACGCCCAAATTACCAAAGAAAACATGCCTTATTTAAGAGGATTAGCAAGTGGTTATGGATTAGGTTTTGTTCCCGGAACGTGGATTCAATCCATACAATTAAGTAAAGGTGCAGGTTCTGTTATTAATGGTTATGAAAGTTTTACAGGACAAATTAATACGGAATTGCAAAGTCCGGAAACATCAGATAAATTAAATTTTAATACCTACGTCAATCAAAATGCACGTAACGAATATAATTTAAATATAAAGCACCGTTTCAACGAAAAATTTTCTGCAGGAATTTTATCACACGCTAGCTATAATCCTTTAGTTCAAGATATGAATCATGATGGTTTTGCTGATATTCCCATTGGAAAGCAATACAATATCATGAATAAATATAGCTACAATACTGGCAAAGGTTTTGAAGCACAGTTTGGAGGCTCTTATTTAGAAGATAGCAGAACAGGTGGACAATTTGCATCTACTGTAAAATCAGATTCTGTTGCATTATATAACATTTCAATTGAAAATAAAAAGTGGGAAGTGTTTAGTAAAACTGGTTTTGTTTTTAAGAAGAAACCAGCTACAAGCATGGGCTTGCAATTATCGTATTTAAACCATGACCAAAAAAATACGTATGGTATAAATGCGTATAATGGTTTGCAGACTACCTTCTATGCTAATTATATTTTTCAAAGTTTTATTAAAACAACAGATAACACTTACAAAATTGGAGCTAGTTTTATGAATGATAAAACAGATGAATCATTTAAGTTATTTCAATACAATCGAAATGAAAGAGTAGGTGGTGCATTCGCTGAATTTGCTCATAACAATGGTGAAAAATTTAACATCGTAGCAGGCATGCGGGCAGATTATCACAATTATTATGGTTTATTTTTTACACCACGTTTGCATTTGCGTTATGCCTTTAATAAAAGTAAAACAGTGTTTCGTTTAAGCGGAGGACGTGCCTTAAAAACAGCCAATGTGTTTTCTGAAAATATGGCATACATGGCAACGGCCAGAGAATGGGTCATAGAAGCAAATGATTTAAAAATGCCTTATGGTTTAAAGCCCGAAGTTGGTTGGAACTATGGATTTAATTTTACACAAATAATGACATTGAATTTTAAAAAGGCGTATGTAACGGTTGATGTTTATCGCACTGATTTTACTCAGCAAGTTGTGGCTGATGTAGATAGAAATACGCATCAAGTATGGTTTTATAATTTAAATGGACCTTCTTTTTCTAACACTGCACAAGCCGAATTTGGTTGGGAAATACGCAAACGATTGCATGTAAAAGTGGCATACCGTTATGTAGACACAAAGGTAAATTACAAGAGTGGGTTAATGCAAAAAGCATTTGTATCAACACACAGAGCATTTATTAATTTAGGTTACGAAACAAAAAATAAACATTGGTTATTTGATGCAACGGTGCAGTATAACGGTAGAAAACGTTTACCACAAACCACTTTAAATCCAACAGATTATCAAAGAGCTTCTTATTCACCAGAATTTTATAATGTGTTAGCGCAAATAACGTATGCTACTAAACTTAAACAATCAGATTTTAATGTTTATTTAGGTGTTGAAAATGCTTTGGATTACAAACAACAAAATCCAGTAGTGGCTGGTGATGCTCCGTTTAGCAAATATTTTGATGCGAGTATGGTTTGGGGGCCTATTTATGGAAGAATGTTATACGCTGGTTTGAGGTTTAAAATTAAATAGGAATTTGCGTCTTAATTTTCTATCTTAGTTTTAAAATTTGACACAATGACGATTCGTTTTTTTATGTTCTTGTTATTAGTTTCTTTAAATGGTTACGCTCAAGATTCGAGTTTAATAAAAGTAACTGTTTATAATACTCATTCTACAATCATAGGCATTGCTAGTTTTTATGCTAACAAATTTAATGGAAGAAAAACTTCTTCAGGAGAAATTTTCAGTAACGATAAATTAACAGCTGCTCATAAAAGTTTTAAGTTAGGCACTTATGTCAAGGTTCGAAATCTTAAAAATGATTCTACTGTTATTGTTAAAATAAATGATAGATTACCACAACAATCGAAACGAAGCATTGATTTAAGTTATAAAGCTGCTCAACAGTTGAACTTTATCAAAAAAGGTTTAACAAAAGTAGAAATAACGGTTTTAGATTCTTTAAAGAAATAGATTAATTTTATATTTGTATTCATGACACAAAAAACGCTAATAAAAAATGCCACCATCGTAAACGAAAACGAAATTTTTGTTTCGGATATTTTAATTGAAGGACAATTTATTTCTAAAATCGAAAAAGATATAACGGATTCAGATGCAAAAATAGTTGATGCTCAAGGTTTAATATTAATGCCAGGAGCGATAGATGATCAGGTACATTTTAGAGAACCGGGTTTAACTCATAAAGGTGAAATTTATACGGAAGCTAAGGCAGCTGTAGCAGGAGGAGTTACAACGTATATGGAAATGCCAAATACAGTTCCGCAAGCTGTTACGATTCTTGAATTGGAAAAAAAATACGCCCGTGCAAAAGAATGTTCGTTAGCAAACTACTCCTTTTTTATGGGAGGCACTAACCTTAATCTAGAAGAAACATTAAACGTGGATTACACAAAAGTGTGTGGTTTGAAAATCTTCATGGGTTCAAGTACAGGTGATATGTTAGTAGATAATGAAAAAACATTAGAAGGTTTTTTTGAAAAATCAAATGCTTTAATTGCTACACACTGTGAATATGACCCAATGATTAAAGAAAACCAAACCCGAATTATTGCTGAATATGGTGAAGACATCCCAGCCTATTTCCATCCAATTATTCGTAATGAAGAAGCCTGTTATAGATCATCTTCTTTTGCGGTTGAATTAGCAAAGAAATATAATACAAGGTTACATGTTTTACATATTTCGAGCGCTAAAGAGTTGAGCTTGTTTTCCAATAAAATTCCCTTGAAGCAAAAACGCATCACTGCCGAAGCATGTATCCATCATTTATGGTTTAATGATGAAGATTATAAGGCAAAAGGCAATTTTATTAAATGGAATCCATCAATTAAAACAGAATACGATAGAGCTCAAATTTTTGAAGCTGTTTTAGATGGTAGAATTGATGTGATAGCAACCGATCACGCTCCTCATACGATGGAAGAAAAAAGCCAATCGTATTTAAAAGCACCAAGTGGAGGGCCATTGGTTCAGCATTCTATTTTAGCGATGTTAGAATTCTATAAGCAGAAAAAAATCTCTTTAGAAATGATTGTAAACAAAATGTCTCATAATGTGGCTGATATTTTTAATATCGATAAACGAGGTTATATCAGAGAAGGTTATTTTGCTGATTTAGTATTAGTTAATTTAAATAAGCCTAATACAGTTACCAAAGAAAGTTTGTTATACAAATGCGGGTGGAGTCCATTTGAAGGGCATACCTTTGCGTCTAGTATTGAAAAAACATTTGTAAGCGGTCATTTGGTTTATGATAACGGAACATTTGATGAAACAAAAAAAGGAGAGCGTTTGACTTTTATTAAATAATCTGTTTTTAAGGAAAATTTCCTCAATAAGATTACTGTAATTATCTTAAAATAATGCCTTTTTTTAACCGTATTAAATGTTATTTTTGTTTTCCTATTTTTAAATTATTTATGACTCGATTATTTCTTTCTTTCACGTTTGTTCTTATGACAATTTTTGGTGTTTCCCAAAATGGAACTATCAGAGGTTTTATATATAATAAATCAAATGGCGAACCTGTTGCATTTAGTAATGTCTATTTAAAAGGTACGACCAATGGCGGTACATCAGATATGAATGGTTTCTTTACTATTCCGAAAATTAAACCTGGTACCTATTTACTTTTAGTTACTAATTTAGAATTTGATTCTATTCAAGAAACGGTTACGGTAAAGGCAAATGATATTATCACCAAAAAATATTTTGCAGCTTCAGGTGGCATTACAACCGGTCAAATCGATATTACAGCAGAAACACTTGAGAAAATAGAAACTCCTAATGTAGGTGTTCAAAAAATTGATCCTATTGCCATTAATAAATTACCGAGTGTTGGAGAACCTGATTTAGCCCAATATTTACAAGTATTGCCGGGTGTTGTATTTACAGGAGACCAAGGTGGGCAGTTATATATACGAGGAGGATTGCCTATTCAGAATAAAGTGTTAATGGATGGTATGGTGATCTATAACCCGTTTCACTCGATTGGATTATTTTCAGTATTTGATAATGATATCATGCGAAGTGCAGATGTTTATAGCGCAGGTTTTGGCGCCGAATATGGTGGAAGAACCTCTTCAATCATGGATATAACAACGCGTGATGGAAATAAGAAACGCATGGCTGGAAAAGTTTCAGCCTCAACGTTTGGTGCAAAATTAACCTTAGAAGGACCACTCAAAAAATTAAAAGAAGACGGAAAAGGAAGCACTTCCTTTTTGTTTTCTGGAAAAACATCGTATCTACCTCAAACTTCTAAAGTTATTTACCCTTATGCTAACAAAGATGGTTTACCATTTTATTATACAGATTTGTATGGCAAAGTTTCTATCAATGGTGGTAATGGAAGTAAAGTAAATTTATTCGGATATAATTTTACGGATAAAGTTGTCTATAAAGATTTAGCGTCTTTTAATTGGGCATCATTTGGAGGTGGAAGTAATTTTGTTTTAATACCAGCTGCTTCATCATTATTAATTGAAGGGAATTTCGCGTATTCTCGTTATAAAATCAATTACCAAGGCTCGCAAGAAACAGATAAAAAAAATAGCACAGTTGGTGGTTTTAATGGAGGGTTTAATTTCTTAAAATACATTGGCCGTAACGAACTTAAATATGGCTTCGAATTAGTTGGAACAAATACGGTTTACGAAATTCAAACGCCATTATTATCTAAAATAAACTATTCCAAAAACTCCATTGAAATTGCTGGTCACATGAAGTTTAGATGGTTAGATAGAAAGAAATTTATCGTTCTAGAGCCAAGTTTTAGAGCGCAATATTATGCTACATTTAATAATTTTTCACCCGAACCTCGTTTGCAAGGAAAATTAAATTTTACAAAGAAAATAAGAATGAAGTTTGCTGGAGGTTATTACAGTCAGAGTTTAATGAGTGCTAGTTCAGATAGAGATGTTGTTAATTTATTCTATGGCTTTTTAAATGGTCCTGAGAATTTACCAGCAACATATAAAGATAAAAACAATAATACTGTTTCTACTAATGGTGTTATTCAAAAGGCAAGACATGTTGTAGCTGGTTTTGAATTAGATGTATTTAAAGGTTTAGAAATTCAAATTGAAGGGTATCAAAAATATTTTACGCAATTGCCAGCAGTTAACCGTAATAAAATTTATGACGATACGGAAGCAAATGGAACGAAGTCTGATGCACTTAAAAAAGATTTTATTATTGAACAGGGCGAGGCGTTAGGACTTGATTTTACAGCTAAATACGAAAAAAATCGTTTTTATTTTTGGGGAGTTTACAGTTTATCAAAAAACACTCGTTATACTGGAAATACTGTAAGTGGTGATGTTCAAAGTTACGCACCTATTTTTGATAGACGTCACAATGTAAATTTAGTTGGAACTTATACATTCGGTAAAAAACGTAATTTAGATTTAAGTATTCGATGGAATTTTGGTTCAGGCTTTCCATTCACTCCAACTCAAGGTTTTTATCCTCAAGTTGATTTTAATAATCAGTTTACATACGATTATACAACTGGTAATGCTGGTTTAGGTTATGTTCCTGGAGATTTTAATTCAAAACGATTACCTGATTATCATCGTTTAGATATTAGTTTAAAATGGTTATATAATATTAGCGAGCGAATGAAATTTGAATTAAACATTGGAGCAACCAATGCTTACAATCGTGAAAACATTTTCTATTACGACCGTGTTAGAAATAAACGCGTTAATCAATTGCCAATTTTACCAAATATTAATTTAAGTTTAAAGTTTTAAAATTTTGGCATTTAAAATCTATACAAAAACAGGAGATCAAGGTCAAACATCCTTAATAGGAGGAACTCGTATACCTAAATTTGACGTTCGAATCGAAGCTTATGGAACCGTTGATGAATTAAATTCTAATATTGGTTTGGTGAGAGATCAAGAAATAGATGAACATTCAAAATCTGTTTTAATTGAGGTTCAAGATCGTTTATTTACAATCGGGTCTTTATTAGCAGCTGATCCTGAAAAAAACAAAATGGTTTTACCACAAATTTCCGAAATTGATATCGAATTTTTGGAACAAGAAATTGATGCTATGAATGAAACGCTCCCTGAAATGAAACATTTTATTCTTCCAGGAGGGCATACAACTATTTCATTTTGTCACGTGGCACGTTGTGTTTGCAGAAGAGCAGAACGCTGTGTATTAGCGCTTAACGAAGTTCATCCTGTTGATGAATTAATTTTTAAATATTTAAATCGTTTATCTGATTATTTATTTGTTTTATCACGCAAGATTACGGTTGATTTAAAGGCTATTGAAACGCCCTGGAAACCGCGATTATAATGCCTTCGCCAAAAGAAATAGTAAATGTAATGATGGCTAGCGATTATTTTAGTCAATGGCTTGGTATTGAAGTTTTAGATATAACCGAAGGTAATTGCAGATTAAAAATGCAAATTAAAAAAGATATGTTAAATGGATTTGGTATAGCCCATGGAGGAATTGCTTATTCATTTGCAGACAGTGCTTTGGCATTTGCATCCAATAGTTATGGACAAAAAGCCGTTTCAATTGAAACCTCCATTTCTCACTTAGTTTCTTTAGTTGAAAATGATGTTATTTTAGCTGAAGTCGTTCAACAATCAAACAGTCATAAAATTGCTATTTATACCATTGATATCATACATGCAATTACATTAAAAAAAGTGGCCTTGTTTAAAGGAACGGTTTATAAAACAGATAAAAATTGGTAATTTGGCCTGTTATCTTTTATGAATTCTCCTTCCCAATTACATATTTCCGATTTTAATTACGATTTACCAGAATCGTACATTCCTTATTTTCCTAGTGAAAATCGCGAAGATGCAAAACTATTAGTATATAAATCATCTCAAATTGAAACTCATTATTTTAAACATATAACTCAACAATTGCCACCACATGCCGTTCTTGTGTTTAATAATACGAAAGTAATTCAGGCACGTTTATATTTTAAAACGTTAACTGGTGCCATTATCGAACTGTTTTGTTTAGAACCACATGATAGTTATAGTGATGTGGCAATAGCAATGGCTTCAACAGGATCAGTTAAATGGAAATGTCTAGTTGGAAACATACGTAAATGGAAAGATGGTCAATTAGTTTTAATGCATGATGAGTTAGAGTTAAGGGCTATAATCCAAGAAAAAAAAGAGGCACACGTAAATATTGAATTTAACTGGAACGATCAAACACTTAGTTTTGCAGAGGTGTTGAGTAGATTAGGAGAAATACCGATTCCGCCCTATTTTAAAAGAAAAACTACAGAAGCAGATATTGATAGATATCAAACTGTTTATGCGCAACACAAAGGTTCTGTGGCAGCGCCAACGGCTGGTTTACATTTTACGGACACTATTTTAAATGAATTGAAAACTGCAAATATCCAACAATTGCAAGTGACATTACATGTTGGTGCTGGCACATTTATGCCAGTAAAGTCTGAAAAAATTGGAGATCATATCATGCATGCCGAATGGATTGATGTGGATTTTGACACTATTGAAAGTCTATTAAAAAATTGTCAGTTTCCTGTTATACCAGTTGGAACGACATCATTCAGAACCATAGAATCACTTTATTGGATGGGATTAAAAGCATATTTTAATCCAAATGCAACTATTCAAGAGCTTGAAGTAAAACAATGGGATGCTTATCAATTGAATGATAAAGTCATTTCAGTTGAAAAAAGTATTGAATCACTTTTAACGTGGATGACTTTATACGATCTACGAAAATTAGTATGTAAGACACAAATTTTAATCGCACCACCATATCAATTAAAAATGGCGAAAGGAATTATTACTAATTTTCATCAACCAAAAAGTACGCTGTTATTGCTTATTAGCGCCATTGTAGGTGATAATTGGAAGGTTATTTACAACTATGCTTTAAAAAATAATTTTCGTTTTTTAAGTTATGGAGACAGTTCATTACTCTTACCTTAATATCAAAAAAACAATGAAAAAAGTAACCATACTTCATAATAACCGCTGCTCAAAAAGCAGATGTGCTTTACAAGTTTTAAAAGATGAAAACTGTGAAATTGAAATCATAGATTATATAAAAAATACACCTTCAAAAAAAGAACTAAAAACTATTTTAGATAAATTAGGATTAAACGCTTTTGATATCGTTCGAAAAAAAGAATCTATTTTTCTTGAAAAATTTAAAGGCAAAACATTTACCAATTCAGAGTGGATTCAGATTTTAACCGAATACCCCATTTTGATAGAAAGACCAATTGTTATTGATGGATATAAAGCAGTCATTGGGCGTCCAATCGAATTAGTTATAGATTTATTAAAACGAACAAGTTAATTGTGAATAAATCCTTTTAAAATAATATTATTTTGTTGTGTAATTTAACTTTAAACCCTAAATTTGCACCCGAAATTAAAAAACAAATTCAACATGTCAAACCAAGTTGGTAAAATAGCTCAAGTTATCGGACCCGTAGTGGACGTTAGCTTTGATTTAGCAGGTGAGAAACTACCAAGTATTCTTGATGCCTTAGAAATAGTTCGCTCAGGCGATTCTAAAATTATTCTTGAAGTACAAAAACACATTGGCGAAAATATGGTTCGTACCATTGCCATGGATAGTACAGATGGTTTATATCGCGGTATGGATGTAACTGTTACAGGTTCTCCTATTAAAATGCCTACTGGTGATAAAGTGAAAGGTCGTTTATTTAACGTAGTTGGAGAAGCGATTGACGGTATTAATGCAGTAAGTAAAGAAAATGGTGTATCAATTCACCGTGAAGCTCCTAAATTTGAAGATTTATCTACTTCATCTGAAGTTTTATTTACAGGAATTAAAGTAATTGACTTAATTGAACCCTATGCAAAAGGTGGTAAAATTGGTTTATTCGGAGGTGCTGGTGTTGGTAAAACGGTTTTGATTATGGAGTTAGTAAACAATATCGCTAAAGCATATGCAGGTATTTCTGTGTTTGCTGGTGTTGGAGAAAGAACTCGTGAAGGAAATGATTTATTACGTGAGTTTATTGAGTCAGATGTAATTAAATACGGTGACGAATTTAAACATGATATGGAAAAAGGTGGATGGGATTTATCTAAGGTTGATACTAAAGCCTTAGAAGAATCAAAAGCAACACTGGTTTTCGGACAAATGAATGAGCCTCCTGGAGCTCGTGCTCGTGTAGCTTTATCAGGATTAACAATGGCAGAATATTTCCGTGATGGAGATGGAACAGGTCCAGGTCGTGATATCCTATTTTTCGTTGATAATATTTTCCGTTTTACACAAGCTGGTGCGGAGGTTTCTGCCTTATTAGGTCGTATGCCTTCAGCGGTAGGTTATCAACCAACATTAGCTTCAGAAATGGGAGCGATGCAAGAACGTATTACATCAACTAAAAAAGGATCAATTACTTCTGTTCAAGCGGTATATGTGCCTGCGGATGACTTAACCGATCCAGCTCCAGCTACAACATTTGCTCACTTAGATGCTACTACGGTATTAAGTCGTAAAATTGCTGAGTTAGGTATTTATCCTGCTGTTGATCCATTAGATTCTACATCTCGTATTTTATCTCCATCAGTTATTGGAGATGCTCATTACAACTGTGCTCAACGCGTTAAATTAACTTTGCAACGTTATAAAGAATTACAAGATATCATCGCTATTTTAGGTATGGATGAATTAAGTGAAGAAGATAAATTAACGGTTCACCGCGCTCGTCGTGTTCAACGTTTCTTATCTCAACCGTTCCACGTTGCTGAGCAATTTACAGGATTAAAAGGTGTTTTAGTTCCAATCGAAGATACAATCAAAGGATTTAACATGATTTTAGATGGTAAAGTAGATGAATATCCTGAGGCAGCTTTCAACTTAGTTGGTAGCATTGAAGAAGCGATTGAAAAAGGTAAAAAGATTTTAGCTGAAGCTTAATATCAAAAAAATGAAATTAGAAATTATTACACCCGATAAAAAAGTATTTGAAGGACAAGTTAAATCTGCAGTTTTTCCTGGTGCTGAAGGCTCTTTTGGAGTTTTAAATAACCATTCAGCTATGATTGCAACCTTGAAAAATGGTACGATAGAATTGGTTGAAGAAAACAATACAACACATTCATTTGATGTAAAAGGTGGAGTAGTTGAAGTTTGTAAAAATAACGTGATTGTTTTAGCTGAATAATTTCAATTTAATATTTAAAAAACCTGATTAAATTTTTAATCAGGTTTTTTTATGCGGTTAATTTAAATATTGTATCAAAAAAAATTCTCAATATTTTATTGAGAATTTTTTCGAATGATATGGTTATTTAACTTTATTTTACACGCTCAACGTATTCTCCAGTCTCCGTATTTATTTTTAATTTATCACCAATGACAACAAATATTGGAACTTGAATTTTCACATTACCTGTTAATTCAGCTGTTTTTAAAGATTTACCTTTCACTCCTTCTTCCGTATAAGTTACTTCTAACTCAACATATTGAGGTAATAAGCCACTTAATGGCTTATCATTTTCATCGAAACGGATTTTAAGAACCATCCCTTCTTGTAAAAATTGCAAACTATCTGCAAACAAAATTTTAGGTATGTGTGATTGGTCGTAAGTTTCTTGGTTCATACAAACTAAAAAATCACCTTCCATAAATAGGTATTGCATTTCGTATTCATCTACTCTAATGATGTCAATTTTTTCTCCTGATCGAAAACGAACTTCACTTTGTTTACCAGTTTCAACGTTTCTGCATCTTACCGAATAAATGGCATTTCCTTTTCCAGGAGTAATATGATCATAGTCCATTACCTGAACTAATTCATTATTGTGTCTTAAAAAAATATTTTTTGAAATATCAGATGTCGTAGCCATAATTTGTTTAAATTTTTAGAGTTGAAAGATACTACCTTGTAATGAGATTGACAACATTATATCCTTCAAAACACTATAAAAATGAAACAATTTTAGGTTGTTATTTCATGTATTTTTGTTTCACATCACTGTAGCTAGGGAAATTATTATAGTGCCAGTTCATAATAACCGTTCCGTTTTTAATCAAAACTAAACCAGGATTTGAACGAATGATTGTTTTTAAAACGACACCGTCTGAAGTTGCAAAATCATACAAAGCTTGATGTTTGTGTTTGTAATCATCCACTTGTTTAGCATCAGATGCTGTTAGTCCTAATACATTTATTTTATCGATAGAAGCTAACTTATTTAAATCATTAATTTTAGCATGAAGGGTCTCATCATCGGCTGTTTCAGTTATATCATAACATACCAATAAAAACTGATAATTTGGATTGTTTAAAACACTATCCGTTATCGGTTCTCCATTTTGATTGTTTATTGAAAAGTCTACAATTTTCGGTGGGTTAATCGCATCATGTACTAATTTATTTACGGTGTTGTGCCAAGCCCATGTTAATGTATCTTCCCAAATTTTAGAATCCATATAATCTTTTTGACTGAATGCTTTTATTTCGCCAGTTTTTAAGTTTTTATATTCAAGTAACGATTCGTAAACGGCTGGTTGGTAACCAATTCCAGGTTTCATATTTTCTTTGATATTATCCCCAATTTTATACGCTCTAAAATCAAATATTGGTAGATTACGGTAGGTGTAAATTGGAAAGGCAATTGATAGTACAATGGCTATAATAGTTACAACAGTTGTAATTAAAGGATTGAATCGTTCGTTGATATTTTCTTTACCCGCAAATAGAAGTGTAATAGCAACCATTAATACAATATCTTTCCAGAAACTTTCCCAAGGTTTTAAAACTAAAAAATCACCAAAACAGCCACAGGTAGTTACTTTGTTATAACACGCTGAATAAAATGTAAGGAACGTGAAGAAGGTTATTTGAGCTAGTAATAATCCAAGGGTTAAATTTCTTTTGTAGCCAACTAATAACATAAAGCCTAGCGCCATTTCGCTCACACATAAAATAATAGACAATGGTAATGCAATATGGGCCATGCTTTCAAAGATTGATAAACCTGAATCAGCCGTAAATACTTCAAAGTATTCTTTCAGTTTATAACTAAAGCCTAAAGGATCGTTGGCTTTTATAAAACCAGAAAAAATAAATAATCCTCCAACAAATATTCGTGTAATATGTGTTACAATGGGTGCTTTACTAATTATAGAAGATGCATTAACCAATACAACTAAAGTACCGAGTACAATGGCAATGGTTGTTTTACTTATACATGGCGGACAAATCCAATATAATAAAGCTGCTAAGCCTATTGACCAAATGGCACGAAATAGTTTTGATGCAAGAAATTTTTTCATAAGGTTTGATATATTGATATTCTCTAAATTAATTATTTAAGCAATCTAATTTACAATCTTATTGTTTAATAATACAATAGCTTTAATTTTTTTTAACGTTTCGTTTTTATGAAATTAACTTCTTATTTCCTTGTTTCTTTATGACTTCCATTTCTACTTGTAAATTACGAAGCATATTCATAATACTTTCTACATTCAATTCTTCTTCTTTATAGTCGGTCATATTAATGCAACATGTATATTCCCATAACTCTACAATGTCTTTTAAATTTACTTTATAAGGCTGATAAATTTTGTTATCGGAATGACATTCTAAAAAACCTTTTTTTAAGTTAAGATTAAATATACGTTTATAAGATAAGCCTTCGTCTTTGGTAACAACGATATACGTATGTCCGTTTTTCACTTCTTCTAATTTCTCTAAGTATTTAGCAACAATAAAAGAACCTTCTTTAATAGGCGGCATACTGTCTCCTTTGATTGGAAACGCGCGGTGTTTTCCAGTTGGTAAAAATGGTAATTTCATGCGAGGTAAGCGTTCAACGTAATCAGGATCGGCATAACCTTGTAAATAACCAGCACTTGCTTTTAATGGTACTAATTCTACGACGTCTCTTCCGTCTTCATCAATTAAAATTGGAAACAACATACGGTTTTTTCCAATTTTCATTAGACCATCCAAACTTGTTTTACTGAAATCACCTCTTACAAGAGCGTCAACTGCTACATGAAAATAATCTGAAATAGTAATTAATAAATCAATCGATGGTTCATTTCTATTTTCTTCATAAGCACCAAGTCTTGAACGGGTAATGCCTAAGTTATCTGCTAATTGTTCTTGCGAAAGGCCTTTTTGCAAACGCAAGTATTTTAAATTGCTAAAAATTTTACTCATTTTATTAAATTGCTACAAATTATAGCACTAATATACTACATTAGGTAGTACATTTGCAAAGAGTTTTTGATAAAAATAAGGTTTGTTGTTGACATGGTTTTGTAAATAAGTTTTTACTCGTTTAAAAAGTCATAAAAGGCTATCTCTTTTAGAAGGGATAGCCTTTTAAATTATAATTAATATCCTAGCCCTGATTGAAGCGGCATCCTTTTTGTCTTTTTTTTAAAGGCAAAAAGATATAGCGGAAAGCAGGAACTAGCTCCAAAAAAACAGTATAATCAAACTGAATTTGAAGCCAAATTGAGATCGTAAAGCTTAAAATAGTATATTTGTTTTCGACTTTAATTCTTTAAATCAACTTATGATAGACTTATTTAAACACATATTACACTTAGACTTTGTATGGTTATTTCAAAATTATGGAACTGCTATTTATGTGGTTTTATTTTTAGTGATTTTTATTGAAACAGGCTTAGTGGCTATGCCTTTTTTACCTGGAGATTCTTTATTATTTACAGCTGGCTTATTTGCAAGAACAGGACAGTTGAATATGAGTTATTTATTGATTTTTCTTTTTATTGCTGCTGTTTTGGGTGATAATTGTAATTATTGGATTGGCAGAAAAATAGGTGTAAAAATATTTGACTTTAAAATTAAAGGTCGACCTGTTGTGAAGAAAGAATATTTAGATAAAACGCATGTGTTTTTTGAAAAATATGGCACGAAAGCTATTATTATGGCCCGTTTTGTTCCATTTGTAAGAACATTTGCTCCTTTTGCAGCTGGTGTTGGAGAAATGAATTATAAAAAATACATCCTTTTTGACATCATGGGTGGTGCTTTATGGATTGGTTCTTTAACAACTGCTGGTTATCTTTTAGGCGAAGTTGAGTTTATTAGAAATCACATTGATTTGGTTTGTCTTGGTATTATCGCATTTTCTGTATTTCCAATTCTAATTTCATTGCTTAAAAGTAAATTAGGAGCAGAAAAAAAGTAGTATTTTTTTAACTATTATGAAAGAAAAACCAAGCGAAGAAACATTACGACACTGGCACTCTGATCCTAACAATTGGAAGTTTGGTATATTTTATTTTAATAGAGCAGATAAACGCATTTTTCCACCAAAAAAAATAGCTTGGATGGGCTGGACGGTGAATTTTGCAAATCCATTATCAGTATTAGCAATTGTTGTTGTTTTAGCCTTTGTTATTATGATGACTAAACTATTAGATAGGACTAAACACTAAACGTTTGTAAAAAAATCAAGCCAATTTCACTAATTCTTTCCAAACAACATCGGTTATATCTGGTTTGCAAGTGACTGAAATTTTTTCGAGTTTGATAGGATGAATAAACTCTGTTTTATAAGAATGTAAGTGAATTGATGCATTGGAGTTTGAACGGTCAAATCCATATTTTAAATCACCTTTAATAGGACAGCCAATAGCACTCAGCTGCGCTCTAATTTGATGATGTCTTCCTGTAAATAAATTTATTTGCAGCAAGTGATAATTTGAGATAGAAGCAAGTAACTCATATTCTAATTCAGCTTTTAACGAACCATTTTTTTCAGTGTCAAATGCTTTTGATTTATTGGCTTGTTCGTTTTTAATTAGATAATGTGTTAAGCGTTGTTTTAATTGTGGCGGCCTATTTTTTACAACAGCCCAGTAGGTTTTTGTAATGGTTTTATCTCTAAATAATTCATTCATTCGAGATAACGCTTTACTTGTTTTTGCAAAAATAACAATACCTGAAACGGGCCTATCTAAACGATGACATACGCCACAAAATACATTGCCTGGTTTATTATCGCGTTGTTTCAAAAAGTTTTTTACCTTTTCTGAAAGTGGCATATCACCTGTTTTATCTCCTTGTACAATTTCCGACGATTTTTTATTGATAATTATTAAATGATTGTCTTCGTATACAATTTGTGAACTTTCTATGATTTCGCTGGGATTAAACATGGAGTAAAAGTAAACTATTTTTTATTTTAATTGTAAAGCCTCTATAATTTTAGTACAACATTCATCTGTGGTGTGACTATCATACTTTTTAAGTGTCATTATCATCACCGGAACCGACATTGTTTTTTTAAATGCGTAATGTTTTTGATATGATTTATTGACTTTTTCTAAATAGTCTTCTTGTATATTTTTCTCCATAAATCTCCCTCTTTTTTTGATGTTTTTTAACAGCAAATCTGTTTCAACATTTAAATAAACTACTAAATCAGGATTAGGAATGGTTAATTTAATTTGATTAAAATTCTTTTTATAGAGTTTGAAGTCATTAGACTTTAGGTTAGCTTTTGCAAAACATAAGCATTTGTCAAAATGAAAATCGCTGACTGTTATTTTTTTGGAATGCTTTTTAAAATAAGTTGATAATTGATTTTGTCTTTCAATTAAAAATGAAAATTCAGTCAGGAGCGCTAACTTTTTTTTGTTTTCATAAAACAATGGTAACAATGTATTTTCCTCAAATTTTTCGGGTAAAAAATGAGCGTTTAATTTTTCTGCTAATGCTTTTGCAATGGTTGATTTTCCAGCACCAATATTACCTTCTATGGATATGTACATATTTTTTAGTTATAAAGTAAAACTTCGCATTGATCTTCACACTCAGCCAACAAGGCTTGAATAGTTTTATGAAACGTAGGATGAGAAAAATTTGGAGCAATTTCATGTAATGGAATCAAGACGAAATTACGTAAATGCAAACGGGGATGCGGAATGATTAAATCTTTGGTTTGAATTACATCAACATTATAAAACAATATATCAATATCAATGGTGCGTGGTTCATAGGTCTCTTTATGATTTCGTTCACGTCCAAAATCCAACTCGATTTTAAGTGTTTGTTTTAAAAGTTGGTGACTTGACAAGACTGTTTCAACGCAAATGCATTGATTTAAATATTTTTCTTGATTATCAACACCCCAAGCCTCTGTCTCATAAAAGTTGGATTGACTGATGACGCGTCCAATTTCAGTATTAATTTTTTCAACAACTTGCTTTAAGGTAAACGCTCTATTACCCATATTACCACCCAAACATAAAAAAGCTGTATTCATAAAATTATTTGTAAAAATACATTAAAGTAAGGTAACTTGCGTCAATATTATAAATATTCAATATGAAAAATTTTTTTGGCGCTTTTTTTGGTTCATGCTTAGGCATTTTAGTAACGGGTTTAGTTGTTACAATTGTTGTTATCGTTTCAATTACGAGTTCTTTTAAAGATGCCCTAAGTAAGAATAATGATGATACTTATGTAGCTGTCGAAAATTCAGTTTTGAAAATAAATTTGAATAACGAGATTAAAGAACGCGGATTCGAAAATCCATTTGGTAAGTTAAATTTAGGTCCATTTATGCCTGAAGCAACTATTGGGTTAAATACCATTGTTTTGAGTATTCAAAAAGCAAAGGTTGATAAAAACATCAAAGGTATTTACCTCGAAATTAGTAATCCAGTTGCAGGATTTGCAACGTTAGAAGAGATTAGAAATGCGCTATTAGATTTTAAAAAGTCTGGTAAATTTATTTATACCTATTCTGAAACGTACAGTCAAAAAGCCTATTACATTGCAAGTACAGCTAATCAAATTTATTTAAATCCACAAGGTACTTTAGAACTAAAAGGGTTAAGTGCTCAAATGATGTTTTTTAAAAAAATGTTAGATAAACTCAATGTAGAAGTTCAAATTTTTAGACATGGTAAGTTTAAAAGTGCTATTGAGCCGTTTATGCTTGATAAAATGAGTGAAGCCAATCGTGCTCAAGTAGAAATATACTTAGGCTCTTTATGGAATCAAATGATTACAGGTATTAGTAATAATAGATCCATTTCTACATCCGAACTAAATAATATGGCAGATCGCTTATTAATTCGAAGTCCTGAAGATGCTTTAACCTATAAATTAATTGATGGTTTGAAGTATGAAGATGAAGTCATGGACGACATAAAAAATAAGATTAACCTTTCACCTAGTGATAAAATTCATTTTGTTTCCTTAACGAAGTATTCAACTTCACCAAATAAGCTAGTATTAAGTCGTGATAAAATTGCAGTTGTTTATGCTGTTGGCGAAATTGTAAGTGGCGAAGGAGATGATAATAGCGTAGGTAGCGAAACTGTTGTTAAAGCATTGCGTGAGGCACGTTTAGATTCAACTATTAAAGCCATTGTATTTCGTGTTAATTCACCTGGAGGAAGTGCACTCGCTAGTGATGTGATGTGGAGAGAAGTTTGTCTGGCAAAAGCGGCTAAGCCAGTTGTGGTTTCGATGGGCGATGTAGCGGCAAGTGGTGGTTATTATATTAGTTGTGCCGCTAATCGCATTTTTGCTCAACCCAATACCATCACCGGTTCAATAGGTGTGTTTGGTATGATTCCTAACGTTCAAAAAGCACTTTCTGAAAAACTAGGAATCACCATTGATACGGTTAATACAAATAAACACAGTGATGTTGGAACAATCTTACGCGCAGCTACTTCTGATGAATTCAATTATATTCAAAAA
>CANLAV010000008.1 GCA_947487905.1 Bacteroidota bacterium
AATTTGGAACAACCGAAAAATATTTAATTGGTAAATACGATATAGAAATACTGACTTTGCCGCGTATTAAAATGAATGATATTGAGATTAAACAAAGTGAATCAACTAAAATTTACGTTGAAAATTCGGGCAATGTTTATATCAAAAAAGGAGGTATGGGATTTGGTAGCCTTTATTTAGATGATGGTAAAAAAGTAACTTGGGTTTGTAATCTAAACTCAAATATAAATACTGAAATCATTTATTTACAACCCGGTAATTATAAGATGGAATTCAGATACGAATCGATTAAACAAACAATTAAAACAATAGAAAGGAAATTCTCTGTAAAATCTAAAACTACAACAAACATAACAATCAATTAACACTACTATAACCATATTAACAATCAAAAATAATTTGGCTAACGTATTGATAAATGATATATTTAACTACCAAAAAAAACATTATGATAAAAAAAATACTACTTACCAGCTTAATTATTACATCGTCTATTATAGCAATAGCTCAAAAAGAAGAAGTTAAAGAATTAAATTGTTATAATAAATGGTCGATTAAATTTGACGAAAGAGGCGCAGAAGAAATTACGGATGGTATCTATACAGATGTTATTGTAACAACTCGTGTTGGAGCTGTTGCGAAATGTTACAGTGGTAAAGCTGAAGTGGTAGGTAAAAAGCTAATTAAGTTTTACATAACGCTCGAAGATGGCAGTTTTGAAGAAGTTAAAAGAACATGGAAAGATAAATCAAATACTGACGTTTATATCATCAATGGTATAAGTAAGTCAATGATAACCGTTCATAATGAATTAGTTAATGTACTTTGGCCAAAAAAAATTAAGCCAAAAAAAGCTGCTATGAAATTAGCACCAGAACCATCAGACGACTAATTGACCGTTTTTAAGATTTTACTTTTAATTATCTAAGTAGATTCTACCTTGGCGCCATGCATCAACAGCCTGATACCAAGGCAATTTAAGTGATTCACTACGTTCCAAACTAAAATCATTATTTGTAAACGGATTCACAACTTTATTAAATGCGAAAATGGTTGATTTTTGATTATCAATTTCACCATAGGTCCAAACTTCTCCATTTACAAGTTTTGTAACAGAATTAGGTGCGCCAAAAACCACATAAATCATACCTCTATCGGTTTTCCAACCTTCTTGATAACTAGAAAATAATTTATTCGCTTCTTGAATTCTCCCATAATATTTTTTCAAAAGTTCTATCGCTCTTTCTTTACTCCCACCAATGCTTGTCCAAAATTTATCAATGGATGTTTTTTTATCAATCGAATTCATGCAATTCTCAAACTCTTGTTTAGCCATAATAAAGCGTGTGGCAAGTATCATTTGCTCTGCATCTTTTATTTTAGGAAAAGAAGGTTCATAAACATAAAAAGTTACTCCATCTTTTGAAGTATCATTTGTTTGAAGGTGATAAAATCCTCTATTAGGAAGTGTTATTTCAATTTCATCGCTATTTGCATACACACTAAAACTGGAATCGGCTTGATAACTAAACCTTGAAACTTGCTCATAAGAAAAAGGAGGCAATGCCAATTTAAACGATTTAGTGTAGTAATCAAGATTGAAAAATTTTTCAGTATTTCTATGAGAAGTTACATATATCAAATCATTTGGCTTGAAATAATTTGTATAACACACTTCATGATTTGAATTTTTAATTAAAAAATTTTCACGACTAAAAGGACTAGTTTTGCTTGAATAAAAAGATTGCGTGTAACTTACTTTTTTATGTCTATCATAAACACGCATGTTAATGAAATAATCAAAGCCCTTTTTTAATTTAAAAAAAACGGTGCCATTTAAATCTTTGACTTTAACGCTAGCCTGCTTATCATTTAAATCAAAAGAAATTGTATCCGTGACTTTTTGAAGATTATCTTGTAAACTAATTTCTAATGTAATATTTACCGAAGTTGAAAACCATTGAGTTGTATCAAGTCGCTTATAAATCAACACCTCATTATTAATTTTATAAAATAATTGACTTACGCTATCGTTTAAATGATAAACTAAATTTTGCCATTGCAATTCATTGTTTGTTTTTTTATACAAATTAGTGTTACTAATCTGATTTGTCTTTTGCGTTGTACATTTAAAAAATGAAATCAAACTCAAAACAACAATGGCTATTTTAATACGTAAATGGATAGGCGATTTGTTTAAATAAATTAAAATTACATCATTTTCTCCAAACTCATGTTACAAAAAAAACAATGACTTTTTTTACAAAATCTTTTTTAATTCTGAAATAGCTTGAAGTTGGCCCCAATTAGGATGATAAATCGTTTCTGGCACAAACTTTTTATACTTTTCGACCGCCACTTCAAAAATTGGCTTAGCTTTTTTCGCGCCACCACCAAACAATACGGGAGTATTTAAAATCAATCTAGCTTTCTGTAAATATACTCTTGGATTTTGTGGATTATAAATAGCTGCCTGCTCGTTTAATTTAGTTGAAAGCGTACTGTATTTTTGCCCTCTTCGCAAAATACTCACATTAATTCTTACAGCCGCAATGATAGATTTAACGACAAATATTTCAGAATTATTTCTACTCAACGAATCTGCTTTTGTTGCAAATTTATCTGCTTTATCACAATATACATCAATTTGATCTCCAGTTTTAGAAAAGGCTATTAGGACATTACAAAGTGATGCATAATAATAAACTAACCAATTGTTTGACTCTTTGATGACTAATTTCTCGAAGCTTGATGCAGGTATATAATAGTTATGTGTGTAATTAGCTGAATCTAACGCTGAAATACATTTTCTGAATTCGGGTGTGACTTTTACTGTTTGTGAATTCAAATCAAATGAACTCATAATAAGTACAAAACAAATTATCTTAAATTTCATATTGTAAACTTAATCCACGATTTAATATGAAACAAATTTTTACAAAAATATTTTTTTAGGTTTAAAATACTGTTAATCGAATCCTCTATTTAAGAAATAAATCGGTACTTTTATTACCATTAATTATGATACAAAAAAAACGTGTAAAGCTCACTTATTATTGCAAATCACAATCTGTATTTTGAAACACACAAGCCATGAAACTATTTCTATTTATTGTTCTATTCATTTTAAGTTTTAATTACGAATTAAAATCACAAACTGAATTCATTGAATACCGTTCTGAATCAAATCCATTATATTGGAAAAACAGAAAACCATTTAGCGATTATTGGCAACAAGATGTCCATTATAATATTTCAGCTCAATTAAATGACAGTACAGATATCATTACTGGCCACGAAGAATTAATTTACTTTAACAACTCTCCAAAAGATTTAAACGTCGTTTTTTTTCATTTATACAATAATGCACAAACCAAAAATTCTTATTTATCAGATTTATATAAAAACAATAATTATCATCTAAAATACAGCAAATACCGTGATAATGATAAAGGTACAAACATCGAAAAACTAACAGTTAATGGAAAAACACTTCAGTTAGAATTAGATAATACTGTTTTAAAAGTTTACCTTGAAAAGCCTTTAAAATCAGGTGAATCCATTACATTCGATATTGATTTTAAAACTTACTACGATAAAGAAGTAATCAGAAATCGCATGAAACAGTTTAATGCATTTGGTTACAAACATTATGATGTAACACATTGGTATCCCCGAATTTCAGTCTATGATAGAAAATTAGGTTGGGATACCGACCAACACATGGATCATGAATTTTATGGCGACTTCGGCTCATTTCACGTTGAGTTCACACTTCCAAATAATTACGTGTTAGACGCCACTGGTAATTTATTAAATCAAAAAGACGTATTACCAGATACATTGCGCCAAAAATTAGATTTATCAAACTTTGCTAAGAAACCATGGAATTCAAAACCAAGCGTAATCATTAAAAAAGATGGCACCAATAAAACGTGGAAATTTTCTGCTGTAAATGTTCATGATTTTGCTTTAACAGCCGACCCAACCTACCGCATTGGCGAATATAATTGGAATAATATCAAATGCGTGGCACTTGTTCAAGAACCACACGCAGCAGGCTGGCAAAACACACCACAATTTATTGCAAAAGTATTAGATGTAAATACTTACAATATTGGAACGTATCATTATCCAAAAATGATTTGTGCTGATGCTCAGGATGGCGTTGAATATCCTATGCTAACATTAGATGGTGGTTTTGATCCCGAAAACAGAGATTTACTTATCCATGAAATGACCCATAATTGGTTTTTTGGGATGGTTGGAAATAATGAAACATACCGGGCTTTTTTAGACGAAGGATTTACACAATTTTACACTGCTGATACTTACCAATTTATTGATGGTCCTAATAAAATTTCTCTACAGCCCAAAAGTAAATACATGAGAAGATTTACCGAACAAAACCGAATTTTAGACGACCAAGTTTATAATGGGTATATGAATGCTGTGACGGTTCGTGGAGAAGAAGTTACATTAAATACGCATAGCGATGATTTTAATGGAGGAATAAGACATGGTGGTGGATATGGCGCTGTATACACAAAAACAGCGACTATGCTTAAAAATTTAGAATATGTTTTAGGCCGTTATTTATTTGATAAATCTATGCAGCATTATTTTAATCAATGGAAATTTTGTCATCCTTATCCAGAAGATTTTCGTAATTCCATAATTCAATACAGCAATGTTGACTTAAATTGGTTTTTTGATCAATGGTTAGAAACCACAAAAAAAATTGATTATAAAATTGGTCGCATAAAAAACGCTAAAGAAAAAAACGAATACTTAATTACGTTTAAACGTAAGGGCGATATGCAGATGCCTATTGACTTTACTGTATTAGACATAAATGATTCAGCATACCATTATTATATTCCAAATACATGGTTTGAAAAACCATCAAAATCAACGGTTTTACCGCGATGGATAGGCTGGGGAAAAGTAAAACCTACCTACATTGCCAAGGTAAAATTAACAGATCCTATCAAAAATGTCATCATCGACCCATCAAGAAGATTAGCCGATGTTGATATGACGAACAATGTGAAACATCATAAAGTAAATATTACGTTTGATTCTAAGGTTTATAATCCCTTAGATTGGAAACATTATGAATTAAAAGCAAGGCCTAGCATTTGGTATAATGGTTATGATGGTATTAAAGTTGGTGCGCATTTAAACGGCGGATATATGAATACAAAACATGTATTTGATGCAACAATTTGGTTTAGTACTGGAGCAGGTCAAAATTACATAGATAGCACACAAATAAAAAGTAATTATAACATCGTTTCATTTCTATTTAATTACAAAACATCTACAGCTCGATTCATAAAAAAATCAAATGTATATGCTACTTTAAAATCATTAGATGGATTAGAAAGTGGTTTAGTGGGTTTTGAGAAAAAAAGTAATAACGATAAAAATAAAATATACATTCAAGTTAAAGCCATGGTCAGAGATTTACAAAGAGATTTGGTATATCTGATTAATCAAAATGAATGGCAAATTCAAAAATTAAACAGCTATATCAATGTTGGTATCGATCATAATTACGTTTATAAGAATGGAGTTGGTTCTATGAATATTAATGCACGAGCAAATGCCTTTACAAATGATTATGATTTTTCATCCTTGCAATACACCGCATTAAATAAAAACGATTTAGGTAAATTATCATTAAATACAAGGCTATTCGCTCAACTAGGTTATGGAAGTAAATTAGCAAGTGAATCCATGTTATTTGCTTCAGGTGCAAACCCAGAGGATTTAATGGAAAACAAATATACTCGTTCGATGGGTTTAATCCCACCTGACTGGGGAAAATATGGAAATACGACCAATCATTTTAATGCTGGAGGTGGTTTAAACTTAAGAGGATACTCGGGTTATCTTTTAGCACAAACAGATGCAACAGGAAGTATGATTTACAATTACAAAGGCACAACAGGTGCATCTGCCAGTGTTGAGTTAGAATTTGGTAAATTATTTAAATTCATGACTATTAAAAAATTAAATAACAGTGTAAAAATAAATCCTTATTTATTTGCTGATGCTGGTTCCATTAACGTTAATCAGCCGGGTAAAGCCATAGTGATGAGTAATGTGATGGCTGACGCCGGTATTGGGGCAACATTAAGCATTCAGAAATGGGGAAATTTAAACGGACTTAAGCCATTAGTTTTACGATTTGACATGCCCCTATTTTTAAATCGATTACCATTTGCAGAAAAAGATTATGTGCAAGTGAGATGGATTGTTGGAATAAATAGAGCTTTTTAAAAACAAATCTTCAATTAAACGTTTTAAAACAATGATATTTTAAAAATAACGAAAGACAACAAACCATAAGATTAATAAAACAAAAGGTTATTATATTGTTAATGTAAAAAATACTAATACGTGTAATAAAAAAAAGAGATTTACAAAATGGAACATTACGATTTAGTAATTATTGGAGGGGGCCCAAGCGGATATGCTGGAGCAATGAGAGCTATAGATTTTAAGAAAAAAGTTTTATTAATAGAAAAAAAACGTTTAGGAGGTGCTGGCATTTACGACGGCGTGCTCACATCAAAAACGTTATGGGAATATTCTTTAAAGATTTCATCTATAAGAGAAATGATTCCTAATTATGAAGTAGACTATAATGACATTGTGAAAACACTTAAAGAATCGGTGTTTGAAAGAAAAACGCAAATGTCGGTTCACATGCAACTATTACAAAAACAAACAGACAATTTACTAAGTTATGAAAAAGGGTTAGCATCGTTTATTGATAAACATACAATTTCTATAAAAAAAGATGATGGTTCAACAAAAATAATTACAACTGAAAACATACTCATCGCATCAGGTAGTAGACCTCGTTATTTACCAAACATTGCGATAGATGAACAAATCATCATGACGAGTAACGGTGTGAAAAATTTGACTGAATTACCAAAAAGTATGGTCGTTCTTGGTGCTGGTGTTATTGGTTGTGAATTTGCAACTATTTTTTCGAACTTAGGAAAAACAAAAGTTTACCTAATTGATAAAGCGGATCGTATTTTACCATTTGAAGATGCTGACGTAGCAGATGTAGTTAGTGAAAATTTAGAAAAACATGGCGCTTTTATTCATCACGGTGCATCATTAAAACGAATGGAAATAAAAGATGGAGAAGTTGAATATGAATTGCAATACAAGGATGACAAAACAGAAATTTTTAGAGTAGAAAAAGCGCTCGTTTCTGTTGGAAGAGTGCCAAATATTGAAGATTTAAATTTAGAATGTGTTGGCGTAAAATTAAATGAAAAAGGAAGTATTTGGGATGATGATACCCAAACTCATACTAGTAATATTTATGTGGCAGGCGATGTAACAACTGATATTGCCCTAGTAAATGTTGGAGAGCGAGAAGCTAGGCATGCCGTGGTTCGGATGTTTGGTCCTACCATCAAACCTCTATCCTATCAAAATATTTCTACCATCATGTTCTTAAATCCAGAAGTAGCAAGTGTTGGTATGAGTGAACAAGACTGTGTGAAAAAAGGCTTAGCTCATAAGGTTGTGAAGCTAGATTACAGCACCAATGCCAGAGCCATTGCTATGCGAAAAACAAAAGGATTTTTTAAAATTATCGTAACCAATGATAATGGCATGAGAATATTAGGTATGCGTTGCGTTGGAGAACATGCTAGCTCTGCTATACAAGCAGTAGCTTATTTAATTCATACAAACCAAGGAATTAGAGAATTGGCAGATATGATGCATCCACACCCAAGTATCATTGAAGGAATTCAAGAATGCTTGCGTATGCTATTAGGAAAATCGATTTACAAATCATCTGTATTTAAAGACAAACTAAAATGTTATGTGTGTGAAAATGGAACATGTACTAATGTTGAAACGTTAGTTTAAGACATTGATTAAAGTTCTATACCATTAGTATCTGTCGATAAAACTTCCGTCATGTAATCGAAAAAAGGTCGCATGTTTTTAAAGGTTTGATTTGCCTCTTTTAAAAAGTTTTTATCTAACACTTCTTTATCAGTGAAATTTCGAATGAGTAAAAACTGTTTGTAACGTAATAAATCAATCGCTGAATTCTCAGCATCAAATCCTTTTGGAGTTGTTTTCAGTTGTTCGCCTTGCATATCTCCAAACGTAGAAAGAAACGATTTACTTTTTAAAATTTTACGCAAAGGCATATCATCAAAAGCAAGATCTTCTCTAATACGTTTTAAATCTTCAGGATTTGGCGCCCAAAAACCGCCAGCAATAAAAGAATTCCCTTTTTCAATGTGAAAATAACAGCCACCGCGGGACTTCCCTGCCCTCTTAAAACTTCCACTCCAATTTGTTTTATAAGGTATTTTTTCTTTTGAAAAACGAATATCTCTGTAAATACGGTGCAAACATTTTTTTCCTGTTGGAGTTTCAATTACATCATGTGTACTAAGCTCATGTAAAAGGGCATCAGCAAATTTTTCAATTTGATATTGTTCTTTTAAGAACTCGTCCTTATGATCATTAAACCAATCGCGATTGTTATTTTTTTTCAATTGAATTAAAAAATCAAAACTAGATGATGGAATACAAACCGATTGTTTTGTCATATGATAAAGATATTTGAATTAAAGTTAAGAAAACTAAATTCATAAAAAAAGAACGCATAAGCGTTCTATTAAATTTTATTTGAACCTAAATACTAACCGGGCATTCGGTTGATTTGTTTTTCCATTTGCTTCAACTGATTCAAAATCTCGTCGTTCTTAGGTTTTAAATCTTTGGCTTTCTTAAAGTATTGTTTAGCAATTTTATACTGCATACGCTGAGCTTCCAGATTACACAATTGTAAATAGGCAGCTGCTAAATTTTCTTTATCTGGAATACCTGCTTTAACAGCTTCCACCAAATGCAAACGCCCTTGTTTGGTATTTCCTTTTTTAAGTTCGATAAATCCTAACTGCATGAGGTTAGCCCCTTCCATATCACCAACAATTTTTGATTTAATTTTCAAACTTTCTCTTATATTTGCTTCTGCTTTAACTAAATCGTTACTTGCCATCGATAAATTACTTTGTAACATGTAGAATCCAGCACGAATGGGTTTAAACAACAAACGAGGAAATTTAATCTTACTCATGTAAGTCATAGCTAAATCAACATCTCCATCACTAACGGCTTCTTGAACAATACGCATAGTTCCCATCATAAAATATAGGAGTAATGAAATAAAAGCCAATACATAACAAATCCAAGCAGTAACAGCATCCATGTACACATGAGATAAAACACCTAAAACCATTAATAAGATAATGATTTGTAAACGGTATAAAATGTAAAAACGTAAAAATTTCATAAATAGTTTTATTTAATATGCGGGTCAAATATAACAAAAAAACGCCCTTCAACTATATTATGAAGGGCGTTTTTTTTGAATTACTACAAATTATATTTTGTAACGTAAACTCATTATAAAATTCCTACCCGGTGCATTCATTCCACTAGCGAATGCTCGGTAACGATTATCGGTGAGGTTTTCACATGCAACGTTCAACCGTAAGTTTTTAGTTAAGCTAAAGCCTAAACGAATATTTAAGATGAACCACGCAGGCATACCGTTCAAAGTAGCGTATTGCAAATTATCTTCCCCACTTGGACTATAATCTGCCAATGATTTTTTACCATTATATCTGATAAAGAATTCACCGTCAAATCCTTTTACTTTATAGGTAAGTGACGTTTGTCCAAACATGGGAGCGATATGATCCAAAGGAATAACAGTATCTAATTTTGAACTGATGTATCGTCCATAGGTATAATTTAATACACTTTTAAATGATACACGTTCATTAAAATCAAACTGAACACCTACTGAAACACCATAAATATAAGCATTATCAGCATTTTGTGTAGCTTTTACTTTAGTCATTGAACCATTATACATGGCAGAATCTTTTCCATCCAATTTAAAATCAGCCACAACTAACGCATTGGTTAAATTCGTATAAAACCCAGTTAAATCAAATTTATATTTTCCCTGAATCACTTTACTAATTCCCATTTCAAAATTATACGTGTATTCCGCTTTTAACGTTGGATTAGGAACTACAACGTACGTTGAACTTTCAAATACTTTACTCATATCATCCACATTAGGTGAACGAAAACCGGTGTTAGATAAAATAGAAACTTTATAATCATTATCTAATTTCCAAGTGAAACCAATGTTTCCAGTTAAAGCTTGATTTTTTTGATTAGCCGTTGTAAATGGAAACTTAAAAAATGTAGTATCAGTAAATTTGCTGGATAAACTTGTATTGGTGTAACGCATACCATCCGTAATAACAAACTGTTTACTAACTTCCCAAGCATGAGATGCATAAGCAGCAAACGTTGTCATTGCGCTTCCACCGCCAGCATAACGCGTATCGGCTTCGGTTTCAATATTGGTAGAAATGTTTTTAAAACTAGCCTTAGACTGAACATCGTTATGCGTAAATTCTAATCCATAACGCACTTCGTGCTTTTCTTTTATCAATTTAAAAGCATCCACATTGGCAGATAACACAGTCACGTCTTCTTCTTGTGTTTTACGATTTAAACTTTGAAAATTACGCGTAATTCTGTCTTGATCTATTTTTTGATAGGCTAAAATTACTTTTACATTATCAGAAATCTTTGTTTTACCATCGTAATTCAAGGTATAAGCAGCGAGTATTCTTTTTTGAGGATTATATCCATTTTCTGCAAACTTAAATTTACCGCTTTTATAATCGCCATTTAATCGATCGTAACGAGGTAAAAAACTAGACGCACCATATTGAAAATTTAAATTGTGAACCATATACTGGCCTGATTTAATATTAAAACGTTGCATGATGTCTACTTGAGAATAACCACTTCCTTTTTGTACGTTATTCTCAGAATTTTTAATCATTGTATCTCGCTCATTGATTCTATCTTGGTAATAATTTCTATCCCACACATTGGTATATCCAGTTAGTTTATTTGAACCACTTCTTACATCACCAAAATCAGAAAATGTAATATTCGTTAATGATGCAATTTTTTTCCATCCTAAATTAAAATCTAAATGGCTAGTTTTTTCTTGTGATGCAGAGGCATATCGAATCATCGCGTTTGCTTTCACTAACATTTTTTCGTCAGTACTAAACTGTGCGTTCTTTGTGTAAAAATGCATCACACCACCTAAGGCATCACTGCCATAAATAGTGGATGATGGACCGAACATAACCTCTGTTCTTTCTAACATATTAGGATCTATGGTCATGACGTCTTGTAAATGTCCTCCACGATAAATGGCATTATTCATTCTAACTCCATCAATGACTAATAAAACTTTATTTGCTTCAAAACCTCTTAAACTAGGACTACCTCCACCCGCTTGACTTTTTTGAACAAATACCTGTCCTGTATTTGCTAATAAATCACCACTTGTTGCTGGATTAGTAAATTCAATATCCTTCTGTTTGATTATTTCAATAGAATAAGGTACATCAATTTTATGTTCTGATTTTCGGTTTGCTGATAACACAATTTCATCCAAATTAACAGACTTAGAAATTAAATCGATGGTTGTTTCGGTAGTTACTTTTACCTTTTTTAAAGTGTATCCAAACGAAAATATAATAATAGAATCTTCTTTATTAAGATTGGATATATTCGCTTTTCCTTTGGCATCAGTAAAAACTTGGTTATTATTTTTATCTTGAATGAGTACTTTTTCAAGAGGTTCAAGAGTTGAATTATCTCTAATTGTAATGTTTTGTGAAAACCCTATAAAAGATAAGGTTATAAACGCTATGAATAGTTTATGTTTTTTCATTTTAATGTTTTTATGTTGATCAACTATAATGGTTGTATGATTCGAGCAAAAACGAGCGCATCGAATTCACAAAAGTGATTGCGAGTAACTTTCTGGTTAAATAAACTACCATTTAATTCACTTAAACATTTTATTGAGAAAGTGGTATTAAAATAATAATAAATAAACCTAGCACAAGCATGTTTCACAGTGCTATGCTAAATTTAAATGAGACTTAAAAAGAAAGTGGGTGTTATAATAAATTTGGAGGAGGTGTCTCTACACATTGAACACCAGTTTGAATGACAAACCTATTTGACTGAAAAAACAAAATAACATTCGTCGTTTTTATAAATTCAAAAACATCATTATGACATATACATTTTAAAGACAGTAATTGTTTCAATAATTTGGCAGGTTGAGATGATTGATTTACATCATTCTCATGATACATAGAAGCAAATTGTTTCTTCAAATTCATTTCTTGTTTATCGGAAACAACTGTTAAAACTACGTTATCATTTACCACTTGAATATCGACGATATCATATAAATGGCCTTTATACACCACTTCTTTATTTTCATCTTCCCAAACTAACTGTTTAGAATTTTTATACAATTGATTTTTATTAATTTCAATTTTAGTGTGCGCTATAATTGTTTTGTTTTTAAAAACATAGGCTTTAAAATCTTTTTTATAGGATTTTAAATACAATTTAGAGACAACATAAGAACCTGTACTTAAAACAGTAATCAAAAACAAGGTAATTATGATGGTTATTTTTTTCAATGTAACGGTTTAAATATAATACCTTTTATTCTTTTATGAATTTTTGTTTTGCAAGTTGTTTTCCATTTTCACTAATAGTAATGAAATAAAGTCCAGAATTTAATTGACCAATTTGAATGTTATTAGAATGATGATTTTCACTTAATACAATTTTCCCGCAAATATCAACAATCTCAATACTTAACAGTTGTTGATTGTATCCATCAAATTTAAATTGCAATTGATTCGTAGCAGGGTTTGGGAACAAACTAAAATTTAAATTTTGTTTATCAACCTCTATCGCGCTCGTTAATAGATTTAATTTAAAAGGTCTAAAGAAACGCCAAATTTCTTTTGACGCACTAAAATCTTGATTAGTCACTCCAATTGGAAATGGCGCTCCTGGCCAAGTATGAGCGCCTGCATTTACTCGATAAAGCTCTACTGTACTTCCTGATGTTCCTGAAGCATAAACAAAATGATCGGCCGTGCAACCATCTGCTACATTAATATTTGGCACAGCACTTGTTGTTGGTACACTATTGCAATTATTTTTTCTCACCCAATACTTTACAACACTATCAATAGGTGCCATCGTTGAATTACCAATATAAGGAACCGTTGCATCCGCTGTTCCATGAATTTGCATGACAGGAACTGGACGAGTTGGATGACAATTTGTACCATATTGCGAAACAAAAATACTACCTGTCACTGAAGCAATAGCCGTGATACGATTACTTAACTCACACGCCAAAGTGTGACTCATAAATCCACCATTACTCATGCCAGTTGAATACACGCGATTTAAATCAATATTGTATTGCGCTTTTAAAGAATCAATTAGGTTTGATAAAAAACTAATATCATTAACGCCTAAAGGAGAAATACCTGCATTCCAAAATTGACTTCCACCCGAAGACGTTCCGTTTGGATATACTATTAAAAAATTAGCCGTATCTGCAATGGGGCCGAAATTAGAATATAATTGCTGTTGAATAGCATTGCTTGTATAGCCATGCATATTAATAATTAATGGTCGTGCACTTGCTCCTGTAAAAATTGCAGGTATGTATAAACGGTAATTCCGATATAGACCTCCGGTATAAATACTATCAACGACTAATGTCTGCGATTGAGCCATAAACGCAAAAGAAATGCATATAAATAAGTATATTTTTTTCATTATAAATTAAATTTAAAAATTAAATATACAAAGTTTATGTAAGAATTATATTATAATTTTTAGTTAAAAAAACGTACATTCGCATTCCTAAATTTAATACTTATGTCAAAATCTTTAAAACAGGATGCCCTTGATTATCACTCTCAAGGAAGACCTGGAAAAATTGAAGTTATTCCAACTAAACCATATACAACACAGCGTGATTTAACACTTGCTTACTCTCCTGGCGTTGCAGAACCTTGCCTTGAAATTGAAAAAAATCAGGATGATGCCTATAAATACACCGCTAAGGGAAATTTAGTGGCCGTTATTTCAAATGGAACAGCCGTTTTAGGTTTAGGCGATATTGGAGCATTAGCCTCAAAACCAGTTATGGAAGGAAAAGGCTTATTATTTAAAATTTTTGCAGATATCGATGTGTTTGACATTGAAGTTGACACCAAAAACATTGACGAATTTGTAAATACAGTAAAGAATATTGCCTGTACATTTGGAGGTATTAACCTCGAAGATATCAAAGCGCCAGAATGTTTTGAAATTGAAAGACGATTAAAAGAAGAATTAAATATTCCTTTGATGCACGATGATCAGCATGGTACGGCTATCATTTCTTCTGCAGGATTATTAAATGCGGTTGAGCTTTCTGGTAAAAAAATGGGTGATGTAAAATTAGTCATCAATGGTGCTGGTGCTTCCGCTAACTCTTGTGCTAAAATGTATATCGCCGTTGGAGTTAAAAAAGAAAATATTTTAATGCTCGATAGTAAAGGTGTTATTAATAAAAATAGAAAAGATTTAGACCAATACAAAACGTTTTTTGCATCAGATAATGTCAGCGTCAATACTTTAGAAGAAGCCATTAAAGGTGCTGATGTATTTGTTGGATTATCAAAAGGTAATATTTTAAAGCAAGACATGATTCGCTCAATGGCGCCAAATTGTATTGTTTTTGCCTTAGCTAATCCAACACCTGAAATTTCTTATGAAGAAGCGATTGAATCTCGACCTGATATTATTATGGCAACAGGCCGCAGTGATCATCCTAATCAAGTGAATAATGTCTTAGGCTTTCCATTTATTTTTAGAGGCGCTTTAGATGTAAGAGCAACGTGTATTAATGAAGAAATGAAATTAGCCGCTGCCTTAGCGATTGCTGCATTAGCAAGAGAAAGTGTGCCTGATTATGTAAACTTAGCTTACGGTTCTAAAAACTTAAGTTTTGGTACAGAATACATTATTCCGAAACCAATTGATAACCGTTTAATTTCTACAGTAAGCTCAGCGGTAGCAAAAGCGGCTATCGACAGCGGTGTCGCTAAACGCATCATTAAAGATTGGGATGCTTATCGTATCGAATTAGACAACCGATTAGGTAAGGATAACAAATTAATGAGAAGCCTTGCCAATAAAGCTAAATCAAACCCCAAGCGCGTTGTATTTACGGAAGCAGATACGTATAAAATTTTAAAAGCCGCACAAGTTGCCAAAGATGAAGGCATTGCCAAACCAATTTTACTTGGAAACAAAGAAAAAATTCTAGCTTTATTAGAAGAGCACCAAATTGATTTAGGTGATACGCCTATTATTGATACTTGGTTAGCTGAAGAGGAAGCGCGAAGAGCAGAATTTGGTGATATCTTATGGAAGAAACAACAGCGTCGTGGTTTAACACAATATGATGCTCGTAAATTAATGCGTGATCGTAATTATTTCGGAGCCATGATGGTTGAACAAAATTTAGCTGACGCTATGATTTCTGGATTGACCAGAAAATATGGTGCACCTATTAAACCAGCTTTGGATGTGATTGGCGTGCAAGATGGCGTTTCGAGGGTAGCAGGATTATACATGATGATTACAAAAAAAGGCCCCTACTTTTTTGCTGATACAACCATGAATACTGACCCTACAGCTCAACAATTAGTTGATATTGCAGTGTTAACAGCTAATACAGTTAAGCAGTTTAATATTACGCCGCGTATTGCGATGTTATCTTACTCGAACTTTGGATCTGCAAAAGGTGATGTTCCTAAAAAAGTAAGTGAAGCAGTTAAATTATTACACAAGAATTACCCTGGACTAATTGTTGATGGAGACATTCAAGGTAATTTTGCTATTAATAATGAATTATTAAAAGAACAATTTCCATTTAGTACTTTAGTTGATAAGGATGTGAATACATTTATCTTCCCTAACTTAGCATCTGGTAATATTGCTTATAAACTTCTGCAAGAATTAGCTGGTGCTGAAGCCATTGGACCAGTATTAATGGGATTAAAAAAACCAGTCCACGTTTTACAATTAGGAAGTTCGGTTCGTGAAATTTTAAATATGATTACGATTGCTGTGGTAGACGCTCAAAATAAAAAATAGATTTAAAATAAGTCCTAAAAAATCCCGTTAGTTTCTATCGGGATTTTTTTTTACATATAAATGATTTTGTGAAAAATGACTAAATCTTCGAAACTAAAATGAAAACTTTCAAAACAAATGACTCACTTAGTTGTTGAATTATTAATTTATATAGATAAAATGCATTAAAAATAAGATAATTTAACAATTACATAAAAAAACCAAGAAATAATTACCTAAATTTACACCCAAAAAAAAGCATATAAAATATTGCCATGAAAAAACAATTTCTTTTAATTATCACCATTCTCTTTATATCGCAGGTTGCATTCACTCAAACCAAGCACACAATTAGTGGTTACATCAAGGATGCTAAAAATGGGGAAGCCCTTATTGGTGTAACCATTTATAAAAAAAATTCGCAAATCGGAACTGTGACTAATCCATATGGTTTTTATTCGTTAACACTTCCTCAAGGAAAAGACACGGTTGTTTTTTCGTTTGTTGGTTATAAAACCATTTTAAAACCAGTTAATTTAACAGGAAACCAAACCATCAGTGTTGAACTATCAGATGAAGGAACAGAAACGGATGAAGTGATTATTACGGCGGAAAAAGCAGATGCTAATGTAAAAAGCATGGAAATGAGTGTGGCTAAATTGGACATCAAACAAATTCAAAAAATGCCTGCTTTACTTGGTGAAGTAGATATTATTAAAAGCATACAATTATTACCAGGTGTAACCACTGTTGGCGAAGGCGCTAGTGGATTTAATGTACGTGGTGGAAACATTGATCAAAATTTAGTATTGATGGATGAAGCACCCGTTTATAATTCATCACACTTATTTGGGTTCTTTTCTATTTTTAATCCTGATGCGGTTAAAGATGTTAAACTCATCAAAGGTGGAATTCCAGCACAATACGGAGGAAGAGCTTCTTCAGTTTTGGATATTAGAATGAAAGAAGGAAACAGTAAAAAATTAGAAGTGAACGGCGGTATTGGAACCATATTTAGTCGTTTTTCTATTGAAGCGCCTATTTTAAAAGATAAGGCTTCTTTTATTATTGCAGGAAGAAGAAGTTACATTGACGTGTTAGCAAAACCATTTTTGAAAGGCGATTTAAAATCAGCTAAATTTTATTTTTATGATTTAACTTCCAAATTTAATTGGCGCATTAATGATAAAAACACCGTGTTTGCCAGTGGTTATTTTGGTAGAGATGTATTTGGTGCTGGCTTTAAATTTAATTGGGGAAATAGCACGGCAACCGTTCGTTGGAATCACATCTTCAACAGCAAATTATTTATGAACTTAACCTCATTTTACAGTAACTATCAATACAGTTTAGGTTTCAAAACAGAAGGAACAAGTCAAGCCTTTGATTGGAATTCGAATATTATTAACTACAGTTTTAAACCTGATTTTACGTACTACCTCAATGCCAAAAACACCATCAAGTTTGGCGCGCAGGCCATTTTGTTTACTTTTAAACCAGGTGATGCGGTGGTGACAGGCGAAGATGGTGTAAAATCAAAATTATTATTAGCAAACCAATATGGCACTGAATATGCAGCTTACATCGACAACGAACAAAAAATAACCCCACGCTTAACCATTCAATATGGTATCAGATGGTCATTATTTAATTACACAGGTAAAGGAACTAAATACACGTATCGTGATACCATTCCAAATGAAACTAAGCCATTAGAAAAAGAAGAAGCTATTTCCGCTGGAAATGTGATTAAAACATACAACAACCCTGAGCCACGCTTAGCAGTTAATTATACCATCAATGATAAAAGTTCTATTAAATTAGGATACAATCGTATGTCGCAATACTTACACATCGTTTCTAATACGGCTGCCTCAACTCCACTAGATATCTACACACCAGCAACCAACAATGTCAAACCACTTATTGCTGATCAAATTACATTAGGTTATTTCAGAAATTTAAAAGACAATATGTTTGAAACTTCTGCTGAAGTGTATTACAAAAACTTAGAAAATCAATTAGATTACGTTGACAACTCCAATCTTTTATTAAATAGATACCTTGAAGCTGATTTAATACAAGGAAAAGGCAGAGCATATGGTTTAGAATTATACGTTAAAAAAACAAAAGGAAAATTAAATGGTTGGGTGAGTTATACCTTATCTAAAACAGAACGTAAAGTAATTGGTATTAGTAATAATGATTGGTTTTTATCTAAATACGACAGAACGCATAACATCAATACGGTTTTAATTTATGATTTAAATAAACGTTTAAGTTTTTCTGCTAATTTCTTATTTCAAACAGGTACGCCTGCTACATTTCCTAATGTGAAAATAGAATTGCAAGGGTATAGCATTCCTTACAATACAGACGGCACACGTAACAATTACCGTAATACACCATACCACAGAGCAGATATTGGTGTAACGTATAATTTTAAAAAGAATGAAACACGTCGCTACAAACAAACATTAGTACTTAGTGTATACAATGTATACAATCGTAGAAATGCATTTTCTATATACTTCCGAGAAAATAAAGATATACCGGGAACAACAGAAGCCGTTAGATATTCTGTGATAGGAAGCATTGTACCAGCTATTACTTACAATTTTAAATTTTAATAACATGAAATCATACATTAAAACAATTTTTGCACTAATTACTATTGTTGCATTTACATCTTGCGAAGATGTCATTCAAGTAAAACTAGATAAAGGGTCGCCATTAATTACGATTGACGCTTTTGTGAACGATATGCGTTCGCAACAAAAAATAAGACTAACCTATGCTAGCGATTATTTTTCGGCGTCTAAAAATAATCCTGTTACCGGAGCCGTTGTTAAAATTAAAAATACAACGAATGGAGAAGAGTTTAATTTTACAGATGCCAACAATGGCGACTATTATTTAAATTTAAAGACAAGCGATACACTTGGAAGATTAAACAACGATTATCAATTAACAGTTATGTATGATGGCGTTACTTACACGGCCACAAGTAAAGTAAACAGAACCGTAAAGATAGATAGCCTCGATGTAAAGTTTAACGAAGCTGGACCTTTTGGCGGCAAAGAAGGATATGTATTTAAATTTATAGCGTATGATTTGCCTGGTACTACACCCGATTTGTATTGGATAAAATCATTTAAAAATGGTAATTATTTAAAAGGCAATGGTTTTAATTTAGCTTATAATAGCGCCTATGGCGATGGTTCTGATGGGTATCCATTTATCCCACCTATTGCAGAAGCAATTACACCAGGAAGTGAAGTATTTCAAAAAAACGATGTGTGTAGAGTAGAAATACACTCGATTAACTTACCAACTTACAATTTATTATTACAAGCACAAGCGCAAATTTCGAATGCAGGTTTATTTGCTACCACACCCGAAAACATAAAAACAAACATCACCTCTAGTAATGATAAAATAAAAGTAGTTGGGTGGTTTTGCATGAGCGCCGTGAGTGTGAAAGAAAAAGTAGCTCAGTGATTTTTTAGATTATTTAAAAAAATAATATGTTAAAAAAGCCTCTTTCCTATTTTTTGAAAAGGCATTTTTTGTACGCCGTATTTATGCTATTTTTCGTAAATACGACGTTCTCTCAAAATACAAGAATTTCAAACCACAACACGATTGGTTGGTATAACTATTTTGGTACGCTTAAGCTAAATTCAAAATGGGGCATTCATTCAGAATATCAATGGCGAAGGAATCATTTAATAACTGATTGGCAACAAAGTCTTTTACGTTTGGGTGTAAATTATCAATTAAATCCAAAAGTGCAGTTAAGAGTTGGTTATGGTTGGATAGAAACTTTTCCTTATGGCGAGATACCCATAAATGGAATGGGAAAAGATTTTACCGAACACCGTATTTTTGAAATGGTAACCATAACCGATAAAGTATCTATCGTTGATTTATCGCATCGCTTTATGCTTGAACAACGCTTTGTTGGACGATATTCCACTATCAATTTGACCAAGGAAGATGAGTTTCCGTTGTTAAACCGTTTAAGATATATGTTTCGTTGTCAAGTTCCGCTAAAAGGAACCGAGGTAAAAGACAAAACGCCTTATGTTGCTATTTATAATGAACTATTTGTAGGCTTTGGAGAAAATGTTAATGAAAATATTTTTGACCAAAACAGGTTAGGTATGCTCTTAGGCTATCGCTTTAATTCTTCTGTGCGTATTGAAGCAGGTTACTTAAATCAAATAGTTCAATTAGGCAGAGAAGTGAACAACAGAAATGTATTTCAATACAATAATGGGCTAATTTTAAACGCAAACTTTAACATAGACTTAAGTAAACAAAACTAAAAACTGCCACTAACAGCAGTTTGTAAAATGTCAGGTTTAATACTAAATTGAAAGTAAGTGCATCAAAGTCTGCCACCTTCGCAAAGCCTGAAACCGTTATACATTAATAAAGTGCGAAGCTAAATCATTATCCCCTGCTCGTTCTCGCTTGTAACTAAACTATTTTATAGGAGCGCCGTGAGTGTGAAAGAAAAAATAGCTCAGTAGATTAAATAAAACTATTTCAGTAATAATTCTTTACTTATTTTCTGTAATTAGTAATAAAACGATCATCCTAGATTATTGTTTTTTTATAATCAATAATAGTTTAACTATTTTATGCTTTACTCCAACTTTTGATTTGAAGATAAATTTAACGCTTGAAATTTTAATAGAATAATTAGTTTATCTTTAACAGTATTATTTTATATGAAAACAAATTTCATCATACGTAGTATTTTTTTCTTAATATGTGCTCAACAAATAAATGCACAGGTTAATAATTACCTTATTAATCAACCCGTTTGGAAAATAAGCAGCACATGTTCTGTGTCTTATCCTTGCGTACAACAAGAAACCTACAATTATTACACCAATGGTGACACGCTATTTAATACATTAGTGTATAAAAAAATAGTTAAAAAAGGTTACGGTTATTACAGTTGGATGGCAATGCCACCGGCCTCACCGGGTTGTAATGGTTCTTACAATTATAACTACACTTCGCCTTGGTATTTTATTAGATCGGCTGGAAAAAAAATGTTCTTGAGGCAACCAGCAGATAAAAGCGAGTATTTATTATACGATTTTAATTTATTGGTTGGCGATACCTTACCTGTTTCCTACAACAATTACGCAACGGATATTACCGTTACAGCCATTGATAGCATTTACACCTCATCAGGTTATAGAAAACGATTTCAATTAGCTGGAGGTACTTGGTCTACTTATTTATTAGAAGGCATTGGACATTCAAAAGGATTAGTTGAGCCAATGAATTTTCCATTAGAATGTGGTTACAATTTAGATTGTTACAGTTTAAACGATTCCGCCTATTATCCAATAGTTGGTGCGGCCTGCAATATCAATGTTGGACTGCAAACCTATCCACGCCAAAAAGGGTGTTTTGTATTTCCAAATCCAATGCAAACGCATACAACGTTTCAATTTAATACTTACTTGAATCATGCTGATATTAGTATTTACAATCAGGTAGGCCAACTCATAAAATCCATACATAATCTTTCAGGTCAATCCTACAACATAGAACCTGGCCTTTTAAGTGAAGGGATTTATTTTTACGATATAAAAGAGCAAGGCCAACCTTTTGCATCTGGCAAGCTAATTGTTATGCAGTAAAAAGAGCGAAGGTTAGAACAACATCAAAATGGTGAAGGTGCTAATCATACAAAAAAACATTTGCCTGTTACGTTATTGTATTACGAAGAATATCCAAGAATAGATGAAGCTTTTTACCGCGAAAAACAAGTACAAGGTTGGAGTAGAAAAAAGAAAGAAGCGTTGATAGAAGGCAACAGTAATTTATTACCAGAATTAGCAATAGCTTACAGAGATTTGAAAAAGTAGGGTTTTACTTTTTAGTGTCTGAGGAACCGTTGACTTCGAGAACCTCAGTCAACGTTTGGTGGATGAGGCTCACGATGGTAGCTGAGGGACTCGAAGCCACCATAAAAAAAGAGCGAAGCTGAAACCTCAACTTCGCTCTTTTTTTTCTCATTAATTTTTAATTGACTGAAATAGGCATTGTTTTAGGAGCTTTGATTTGGTATACAAGGCTTACTTTTTTAGAGTCTTTGGCTTGTACATTCAATCTCCATTTCAAAATACCCGTTAATTCATCGTACTTAGCACCTGATAGTTCTTTGCGCTCAATGCTTACATTTTTATCATTGGTTAATGGCAATTGATCTTCGATATCAATTTCTATTTTTGAAGAACGTGCATTTTTAATCGTGATTTCATACGTGTATTGGTGTACGATATTTTCTTCCAATAATTTTTGCGAACATTTATCTTTTATTTTTTGTCGCTTAATGGCTATGTTTTTATCAATACCTAATGATAATTGAATGGTGTCTTCTGTTCCACCTGGCGATAAACTGGTGCGACCAACGTAAGAACCATCGTAATAAATAGAGGCTTCGCCACCCATCGTGATAGCGTCTTCCCAATCGGGCAACACAGCTGTTAAATACACATTATTGTTTAATTTTGGGATGGCTTTGTAACGGTACAATGTTTTTAAATCTTTCACCAAGATGGCAGCAAAATGAGTTTTACCATCGCTCGGAATCGTGTAGTTTAATTTAATTTCATATTCTGTTTCAATCACATTTTCACTAACGGTTGTGTAACTCGATGCGTCTTTTGCTTCATCAGTTTCAACGCCACCACTTAATGAATAACTATCGGTGTTCGCTATTGATTTTTGAGTCGTTGAAGCAGGTTGTTCGTACATTGAATTTAATTTTTTGATGTCAGTATTTTTGTATTGGTAAGCATAACCCAAATACCAAGGCGATAAATTAGGAATGTTGTAAGAACGATTTGGATTAGCTGTGGATAACACTAATTTCACGCCATTCCAATCGATGCCAGATTGTTGATAGATTTGAGCTTTATAAGTTAACTTCACACTTTGTTCGTTAGAGATAGCACGCAAATCGTAAGAAGGAGTCCAGCCAGCATTGGTGATGTAATAATTTACATTAACAGAAGCCACCATTGGTTGATCGGCTATCACATTAACAATAATACGGTAATCAACAACCTCAACTTCTCCATCTTGATTTTGATTAGACAGTTCGTTATTGATGGCTGTGATGCGGTCATTCAATGTTTGGATTTTAGATTCCATTTTTTCTTTTTCACGCTTCAGTTTCAAGTATTCCGAATTAATATTAAATAGTTTTTCTCTTAAAAACGACAAGCCTTCTTTGAGATAAGGCATGCTATCTTTTTTGGTTTGTCCTTTGTATAAGCCATAACTCATTAACACGTTTTTTTCGGTTACCAATGCATCTGATTTGGCACGAACTTCTTCAATCACATACGTTATTTCTTGTATGCTATCTGTAATACTTTTAATAGCTTTCTTATAACGCACATCTCCATTTAGTTTTGCTTTCACCACTTCAGGATAATAAACCAAATGCTGAATGTCGGCAATGATGAAATTGCCATTACCAGAAGCTTGTATGGCTGCTGCATTGATGCAATTTTCTAGTCCAGTAAACACAATGGTGTTTTGTCCTGCTACTAAATTGACACTGGCTGTGCGATGCACTTGTGCGCCTTGTGTGTAAACCACAATTTTATCGGGTTTAGATTTTATTAATTTTTCAGTTTCTGCGGCATTTGCATTAAATAGAGTGATGCAAAAAGCCATAATCATCATACGTTTCATAGTTAGAGTGTTAAGGTTTTCTATTTAGATGCAGGAATTGGATTTATTCCATAAATTTTTTTTATTTATTTTATAATCTTGGTTTTAATAAATGGTTTTACTTTTTCTTTTCTTTCTTGAAAAAGAAAAGAAACAAAAGAATTCAAGGCGAAATACCAAATCCAATTCTTTTTTCGCGCGAAATGCCTTCGTTGTGCCACCAAAAAAATTGTGTTTCGCACTATTTCGCCAAAGCCAACCGCACCATTACTAACGTATGCATTTGGTAATTTGCTTAGCCAATAAAAAATCGAACCATGTAGTTATCTACTTTCAAATTTTATAATCCTTGATTTAATGAATGATTTACTTTTCTTTTCTTTCTTGAAAAAGAAAAGAAACAAAAGAATTCAAGGCGAAATACCAAATCCAATTCTTTTTTCGCTCGAAATGCCTTCGTTGTGCCACCAAAAAAATTGTATTTCGCACTATTTCGCCAAAGCCAACCGCACCATTACTAACGTATGCATTTGGTAATTTACTTAGCAAAAAAAAGTCGAACAATGTATTTGTTCGACTTTTAAATAATATAAATAAAATGGATTTTACTTTGCGCTTAGTGTAATGTAAGGGATAATCATTTCTTCTAAACTAATGCCACCATGCTGAAAGGTGTTTTTATAATAATTAACGTAATGGTTAAAATTATTAGGATAAGCAAAAAATTTATCTTCGCGTGCAAATATAAATCGTGAACTCACATGTTGTTTTGGTAAAAAAGCATCTGCCGGATTTTTCACTTCAAATACTTCCTTGGCATTATAATCTAATGCCCTACCCTGCTTGTAACGTAAATTAGTATTAACTGATTTATCACCTATTACTTTGGTTGGTTCTTTTACATGCACCGTTCCATGATCTGTTGTGATAACTAACTTAGCATGTTTGGAAGCAATGAATTTAATCATCTCTAATAACGGAGAATGTTCAAACCACGATACTGTTAAACTTCTATAAGCTGGTTCATCATCAGCCAACTCTCTGATCATTTCTAATTCGGTACGCGCATGACTGAGCATGTCTACAAAATTATACACAATCACATTGAGCTTGTTATTCATTAAATTACTCATGTTTTCTGATAATTTCTTACCAGCTGCAAAATTGGTTATCTTATTGTAACTCGTTTTCACATCCTTGCCTAAACGTTTTAATTGTGCGTTTAAGAAATCTTCTTCATGCATATTTTTCCCACCGTCATCCTCATCATTCAACCACCAATCTGGATGACGCTTTTCCATTTCACTTGGCAAAAGCCCAGAAAATATAGCATTTCGAGCGTATTGCGTTGCAGAAGGTAAAATACTAAAAAATAATTCTTCGTTATCAACTTTAAAATAGTCTTGAATAATGGGTTGAATCATTTTCCACTGATCGTAACGCAAATTATCAATCACAATTAAAAATGTACATGGGTTTGAATCCAAATTGGTGAAGAATTTATTTTTCAATAACGTGTGACTCATCACAGGTGGATTTTTGTCAGCGCCATTTAACCAATTGATGTAATGCTTATCAATGAATTTAAAAAACTGTTTGTTGGCTTCTTGCTTCTGCATTTTCAATACTTCAAGCATACCTTTATCTTGGTTTTGATCAATTTCAAGTTCCCAATACACAATTTTTTTATACACCTCTTGCCACTCTTGCCAATTTAAATGATCGGATAAAGTCATACCAATTTGACTAAATTCTTTTCGGTATTCGGTATTCGTTTTTTCGGAAACCAATCGTTTATTGTCTAATGCTTTTTTGAGTGATAACAAAATTTGATTTGGATTAACTGGTTTAATCAAGTAATCTGCTATTTTACTTCCAATGGCATCTTCCATGATATACTCCTCTTCGCTTTTTGTAATCATAATGACAGGCAAATCCGATTTGAGTTGTTTAATTTTGGTAAGCGCTTCCAATCCTGAAATGCCTGGCATATTTTCATCCAACAAAACAGCCGAAAGTGTATTGTTTTCTTTCACAATATCAATGGCTTCATCGCCACTTAATGCGGTAATGATGTCGTAACCTTTACTATTCAAAAATAAAATATGGGGTTTTAGTAAATCTATTTCATCGTCGGCCCAAAGGATATTTATTTTTTCCATAAAAAGTATTTTACTACATACGGTTGTATGCGTTTTTTATTGTGTTAAATTTTACTAATTAATCTAATAACACAGCAAATGCGTTACAAGCAAATACACCAGCTGTTTCAGTTCTTAATCTTGAATTCCCTAAACTTGTTGGTGTATAGTTTAAAGCCAAGGCATCTTTAATTTCTTGTGTATTGAAATCGCCTTCGGGTCCAATTAAAATAGTGTATGATTTATTTGGTGCTATAAATTGTTTGAGGTGTTGCTTGCTTTCTTTTTCGCAATGAGCTATTAATTTAATATCTGAGGTATTTGTTTTAATAAATTCTTTATACTCTTTTATTTCATTTATTTTAGGCATAAAGGCTTGTTGACTTTGTTTTAAAGCACTTTCGGCCACTTTCACAATTCTATCAATTTTTACAACGGTGCGTTCGGAGTTTTTACATTTTAAAAATGATATTTCATCCACGCCCATTTCAGTGGCTTTTTCGGTAAACCATTCTATTCTGTCCATGTTTTTAGTTGGAGCAATGGCAATGTGTAAATAATACGGACGAGTTTGTTTAACTGTTTCTTTTTCAATTAAACTAACGGCACATTGTTTGGCGTGTGCGGCTTCTATTTTTCCAATAGCACGAATTCCTTTACCATCAATTACCTGAATCATATCGCCCACTTTATGACGCAACACTTTTACGCAGTGCAGCGATTCATCCTCATTTAATATGGCAACGTTATTTTGTATAATTCCGAAAAAAGTATTCATTACTAATTAGTTTGGAAGTAAAGTTAAGGATAAAAATAGGTTTTCGTGCTTGGATTTTAGGAATAAATAAATGGATATTAAGTATATTCGTCTTTTAAATAAATACGTTGAATTATCTAGCACATCAATTTTTATCCTTTAAAAATACCGATTTAATGATTGGGAATTTCATTGCAGATTCTATCCAAGGCAATCGATTTGAAGGATTGAGTGATGACGCCATCAAAGGTATTATGCTTCATCGAAAAATTGATTCGTTCACTGACTCGCACCCTATTTATTTAACCAGTAAACACCGATTTAGTAAAGACTTTGGAAAATACAGTGGCGTTTTAATGGACATGATTTATGATCATTACTTGGCAAAAAATTTTGAAAACTATTCAGATAGTTCCTTACAAGAATTTTGTAATCATACTTACCATGTTCTCAATCAAAACATCTCAATTTTTCCCGAGCCCGCTAAACGGTTTCATGGGTATATGCTTGAGCACAATGTATTATTTAATTACTCCACCCTGCATGGTTTAGAAACTGTGTTAACGCATCTCAATCATCGCATCAGGCATCGTTATCAACTTCAGCATTCATTAACATTGATTAAAAAATACAACGCTGACATAGAAGAAGAGTTCTTTATTTTTTTTGATGAATTACATCGCTATTGTTTAAAACAAGAAGAAGTGATGTCGTTGTTATAATTTTTTTAAAAATTAAGCTTCATTATTTTAATCCTTTTTATAATTTTACAACACTATGACAGACATCAAAATTAATATTCAAAACAGCGATAACAGCATTACAACATTAGAAGCTCCAACCGATATGGGATTAAGTTTAATGGAGTTTTTAAAAGGAAACGATTATGATGTGTTAGCAACGTGCGGAGGCATGGCACTTTGCGCAACCTGTCATGTTGAAGTGGTAACTGGCTTTGAAAATCTACACGAGATTACAGATGATGAATACGCGATGTTGGATACATTACCTAATATAACCGACACATCACGTTTAGCCTGCCAATTAAAATTAGCTGATAATATGGATAATATTACAGTTAAAATTATGGGCGACGGACATTAATCAAACTACTTTTATCGGTTAACTAATGAACTTTAACATTTATTTTTTTGATTTTTAACTAAATTGGATAAGAAATTTTAATTTTTAATTCATAATTTCGTTTTAGTTACAATCTAAATAAAACAATCATGACTAAACTATTCATTACAGCTATCGCTATAGCTTGTTCATCTTTAAGCTCATTAGCACAAACTACCGACGAAATTGTTGCCAAACACATTGAAGCCATTGGCGGAAAAGATAATTGGTCAAAAATAAAATCCATGCGTACAGAAGGAATCATTAAAGCGCAAGGTGCTGAAATTAAAATAACTAATACTCAAATCGATAAGAAGGCGAATCGCACTGACATTGAAGTAATGGGTATGAAAGGCTATTCTATTTTAACAAAAACAGAAGGTTGGAATTTTATGCCTTTTCAAGGTCAAACAAAACCTGAACCAATTACGGCTGATGAATTAAAAATGGGACAAGATGAGTTAAATATTCAAGATGAGTTTTTAACCTATACAGTATTAGGAAAGAAAATTGAAAATTTAGGGAAAGATGAAGTAGATGGTACCGAATGTTTCAAAATTAAATTAATTGATAAAGAAGGCATAGAATCAACTTACTTCATTGACCAAAGTAATTATTTCACAATTAAAGAAATAAATAAAGTAAAAGTGAATGGTCAGGAAATGGAAAATACGACTACCTACAGTAACTATAAAAAAACGGATACAGGGGTATTTATAGCCATGAGTATTGGAAGTGATTATGGAGATTTAGAAATTTCTAAAATTGACATCAATCCAAACATTGATGAATCCATCTTTAAACTTGCAAAATAATTAGTAAACCTACTTGAAAGTCTGGTGCAATACCAGACTTTTTTTTTCAAATCACTTAAACCACCAATTAATGAAAACGAAAATTTTATTAGCATCCGTTATTTATAGTTCATTATGTTACTCTCAATCACCTGTAAACGCGGCCATGTTTGGAACTATGGAAGCTAGAAACTTAGGTCCTGGAACCATGAGTGGAAGAATTACAGCCATTGAAGGCGTGAATAGTGATGAAGGAAAAACAATTTATATTGGTACTGCTGGTGGCGGAGTTTGGAAATCAAAAAATGCAGGCGCAAGTTATAAACCACTATTTGATAAATATTGTCAGTCAATTGGGGCATTGGCAATAGATCAAAAAAATCCATCAATTGTCTATGTGGGAACGGGAGAAAGCAATATGCGAAACTCAGTTTCAATTGGAAACGGAATGTACAAAACAAAAGACGGTGGAGATAATTGGAAATACATTGGTTTAGATAGTACGGAGCATATTTCTAGAATCATTGTAAATCCAGACAATACAGACATTATTTATGCAGCAGTGCCAGGTGCTTTGTGGAGTAATAGTAAACACAGAGGTTTATACAAATCAACGAACGGAGGCGAAACATGGGAAAAAATTTTATACACCGACGATCAAACTGGCTGTGCTGAAATTTTAATGGATTCAAAAAATTCCAATATTTTGTATGCTTCCATGTGGCAATTTCGTCGTCAACCATATAGTTTTAATTCGGGTGGAAAAGGAAGTGGATTATATAAAAGTATAGACGCTGGAAAAACATGGAAAGAATTAAAAACAGGTTTACCCGACAAACCATTTGGAAGAATTGCCATGACCTTAGCTCCTAGCGAACCAAATAAAATGTGGGCCATTGTTGAAAGTAACAAAACTGGATTATATATTAGTGAAGATGGTGGAGAAACATGGAAAAGCCAAAGCGCCACATTAAATGTGACTGCTCGTCCGTTTTATTTTAGCACCATTGTTGTAGATCCAAAGGACTCAAAAAGAGTTTATCGTCCTGCATTTAATTTTGCTTATAGTAATGATGGTGGTTTTTCATTTACTGAGGCAAGTTATGGCGGTGGTTGGGTTCATAGCGACATGCATGCACTTTGGATAAATCCTACAAATACTAATGTGATGTATGTTGGAACAGATGGTGGCATATACACGAGTATTGATAAAGGAATAACATGGCAATTTAATCATTGTTTACCTGTGGGTCAATTTTATCATGTAGCTGCTGATGAAAAAGAGCCCTATAACGTTTATGGTGGATTACAAGATAATGGAAGTTGGATGGCGCAAAGTTCGGGTCCTGGTGGTGTAAATAACGCACATTGGCAAAATGTTGGCGGTGGTGATGGTTTTTGGACAGTTCCAGATGCTGATGGAAAAGTTGTTTACTCTGAATACCAAGGTGGAAACATGTCAAGAGTAAGTATTCAAACAAAAAAATCTGAATCCATACAACCTAAAAAAACAAGTAAAGAAGATAAATTAAGATGGAATTGGAATACACCAATTGTTACAGGTGCAAATAATCCGAAAAATTTATACGTTGGCGCGCAATACCTCTACAAATCAACCGATCAAGGACGAAATTGGAAACGTATTTCGAACGACTTAACTACAAACGACAAAAAGAAACAAGAGCAAGAAGAAAGTGGTGGTTTAAGTGCCGATAATACCTCAGCAGAAAATCACTGTACTATTTTTACAATTGCTGAATCGCCTTTAGATGAAACTCAAATTTGGGTTGGAACAGATGATGGAAATTTACAAGTTAGTACAGATGGAGGCAATTCTTGGACAAATGTTTCGGCAAATGTAACTAAATGTGGAATTGCAACCCAAGCTTGGGTAAGCAGTATTGAGCCATCACATTTTGATAAAAATACTGTGTATGCAACATTTGAAAATCATATGTACGGCGACCATAAAACGTATTTAGCAAAAAGTTCTGATTTAGGAAAAACATGGGTAAAATTATCAAATAAAGAATTTATAAGTTTTGCTCATAAAATTATTGAAGATCCAATTAATAAGAATTTACTATTTCTTGGAACTGAAATGGGCTTATTTGCAACATTAGATGGTGGAACAACTTGGTTTAAAATAAAAAATAAAATTCCTGAATTTGCGTTAGTTCGTGATTTAAAAATACATCCAAAAACACACGATTTAATTGTAGGGACACACGGAAGAGGTATTTTTATCTTAGATGATATTAGACCAATTCGAAATTTAACAAAAGAGATTTGGGATCAAGATGTTTATTTATTTCCAACGCCTGATATTACTTTAAACAATGGCAAATATGGCTGGGGCGGACCTGAAGTTTCAGGTGGATGGCAAGCTGGAAACCCTGACTTCACACCAACAATTAATTATTATTTAAAACAACGCTTAGCATCAGGCAAAGCAACAATCGAAATTTATGACGCAAATGGCTTAATGTTACAATCCATGACAGCGGGCATCAGAAAAGGCATCAACAAAGTAAGTTGGAATTTAAGAGGCACTCCTCCAAAAGTTGCAGCAGGTAGTGCTAAAATGGATGGCGCTGGCTTTACGGCTCCAATGGTATTACCTGGATTGTACACAGTTAAACTAAAATTAAATGATAAGGAATATACTAGCACCATTAACTGTATCCATGATAAGGAAAATGTTGACTTAACTGAAGCTGACAGAAAAATGGTTTACGTTCATGCAACAAAACTAAAGACACTATTTGAAAATGTAAATCATTTGATTGATTCTGTTAGTTATTATAAACTAACGTTAAAAACAGACTCTATTGATTTTAATAAAAATAAAACTAAAAAAGTATTTTATTCAGATTTAGAAAAAATAAGATCAGAATTAATGAGCACTAAAAAAACATCGATATTTGCAGATGAAGAAAGATTAAGAGAAAAAGTTTCTTCCCTTTATAGCACATTCTGTTATATGGAATCAAAGCCAAATTCAACACAACTTGAGGCCATTGAAGTTTTAGAAAATGATTATAAAAAGCAGGAAGAAATTTATAAAGCATTGATGATTAAAAATAAAAAAACAATCGTTAAGCCTTAATTTGTATTTAAAGTGTTTGTAAATGCATATTTTTACAAACACTTTTTTACACTGTTTTATGTCAGAACAAAAAAATAATCCATTACACGGCAAAACACTTCAAGCTATTTTAGAACATTTAGTTCATCATTACCGTTGGGATGGTTTAGCGCATCACATGGATGTAAATTGTTTTAAAAAAGACCCAAGCATTAAATCGAGTTTAACGTTTTTACGCAAAACACCTTGGGCTCGCAAAAAAGTAGAAGATTTATATCTTGATTTATTTTTATAATTTTTTAAATTATCTAAATAGTTAGGATTACTATTTACTTATTTTTTATTCTGACTTCTAAAGCTAAAATTCAGATTAGATATTTTGAAAAAGACTTTTTTTCATTAGCTTTACTATACAACTAATTTATCAATTTTAACTATGAAAAAAATTTCTACCATTACATTAGGGTGTTTATTTGCAATAACTTCCTTAAAGGCTCAAACTTTTTTTGATACTTTTGAAACTTATACAGTAACAACTCCCTTATTAGGTGTGCAATCACCAAACTGGAGAACTTGGTCATCAACTGTTGGAGGTGGTGCAGAAGATGTTGCTGTAACAACTACAGATAATCATACATCCGCTGGTTCAAAATCAATTTATTTTTCTTCAACCTCAGCCACTGGTGGACCAGCAGATGTTGTGCTACCTTTTACAACTGGTGCTCCATTAAGTACTGGCCAATTTACATTCACCAGTTGGTTTAAAATTCCAACGGGTAAAAATGGGTATTTTAATTTTCAAGGTAATGCAACAATGGGTAATCTATATACCTTAGATTGTTTTATGACCTCAACAGGAGCTGTTAATATTCAAAATTCTGGATCTATTGTAGCTACAGGTACACATCCATTTGGTGCTTGGTTTGAATTAACAATAAAAGCCAACTTAAATACCAATACTTGGGAATTATTAGTAAATGGCGTTTCACAAAGTGTTTGGTCGAATACTGCCAATCAAATTTGGGGAATTGATCTTTACCCAAATGATGCTAGTTCCAGCTATTGGGTGGATGATGTGAGTTACAATGTTGCTCCATACACATTACCAGCATTAAACGGCGCATTAAATTTAATTGGAGTTTCAAATGGTTTAGTAGGCCAAACAAGAAATCCGTCCATTACATTAAGAAATTTAGGAGTTGGTGCTATTAATTCTTGCACGTTGGCAATCTCTCGTAATGGAGGAACTCCAGTTATTCAGCCAGTTACTGGACTAACATTAGCCTCTTTGAGTTCAACGGTAATTAACATTGCAACACCATTTACATTAACGGCTGGTCCAAATGTATTTACTGCAACCGTAACAAATGTAAATGGATTAGGTGTTGATGGTGATAACTCAGATAATATCATTAGTAAAACCATTACACCAGTAACTGCAGCATTAGGAAAAGTAGTTGTTGCAGAAGAAGGAACTGGAACATGGTGCCAATGGTGTCCAAGAGGAGCTGTCTTTATGGATGCGATGGATACTAAGTATGCAGGATATTTTGCTCCCATTGCGGTTCACAATGCTGATCCAATGGTTGTAACCGCTTATGATGCAGCAATTGGAACTTTAATTACAGGTTATCCCAGCGCATTAGTAGATAGGTTACCAAAAATTGATCCAAGTGGACTTGAAACTGATTTTTTAACGCGTATCGTAGTTGCACCAAAAGCGTTTATCGTGAATGGAGCTACTTACAATTCAAGTACTCGCGTATTAAATGTATCTGTTAAAAGTACCATTCAAACAGCCATTACTGGTAATTATAAAGTAGCATGCGTATTAACTGAAGACAGTGTGAAAGGAACAGGAAGTACCTACAACCAATCTAACGCATACGCAGGCGGTGGTGCAGGCGTAATGGGTGGTTATGAATTATTAGCTAATCCAGTACCAGCCGCACTAATGAAATACGATCATGTAGCGCGTTTTATCCTTCCTAATTTTGGTGGGTTTGCAGCTACTGGTGCAAGTGCAGCAGTTGGTGCTATTTTCACACATACATTCACATTTACTTTGCCTGCAAACTTCAATAGTTCAAAAATTCATATTGTTGGTTTATTTATTGATCCAACAGGCAAAATTGACAATGCAGGAACTTCTACTATTGCTCAAGCTGTTTCAAATGGTTTTGTAAATGGCCCTGCTGGATTTGATGTTGGTGTAGCAGAAACACCTTTTGCTCCAGATGCTCAAGTGCGTGTCTTCCCTAATCCAACTATCAATCATTCATCTATTAATTTAAATCTTACTAAATCTTCAAACGTAAAAGTTTCTATATATTCGGTAAATGGTGTATTAGTTGGAAGTAAAGAATATGGTGAGTTAAATGGTCAATTAACGTTGCCAGTTGATTTAACAGCATTTAGTGCAGGAATGTATATGGTAAATGTTACAATTGATGGTAATACAACTTTACACAAATTAATTAAAGAATAAGATTTGATTCTTATCAAAACTAAAAAGCCCTACTCAATGAGTAGGGCTTTTTTTATCTTGCTTTTTTTTACTTCAACAACTCAATTAACTTCTCTAACGTAACTTCTTCTTTATGACCCGTTTGAATATTTTTTAAAGTTAATTTAACTGTTCCGTTTTCATTCACATCCGTGGATAAAACAAAAGGAATTTGTTTTTTCTCTGCATA
>CANLAV010000009.1 GCA_947487905.1 Bacteroidota bacterium
AATGAACATTTCCATATTTTCGACATTCTAAAAAATATGGTTTAGTGCTTAAATCAGTTTGTTTACCATGTTCAATAACTAGTATTCCATCTGTGTTTAATAGTTTTTTTTCAATCACTAAGTCGTAAATTTTTTCAATGTTTGGTATATCATATGGCGGATCAGCAAACACTAAATCGTAGGTTCCATGAGATTTAGCGAGAAATGAAAACACATCTGCTCGTTCAGTAAAGATTGTTTTAAAATTTAACTGTTTAGATGTGTCTTTTATATAATTTAAACAGGGTGTGTGGCTATCAATGCTAATTATTTTTTTAGCGCCACGCGATGCAAATTCTAATGTGATATTTCCTGTGCCACAAAATAAATCAAGTAAAGTTAAACCTTCAAAATCTATTTTATTATTCAAGATATTAAAGAGTCCTTCTTTCGCAAAATCAGTAGTTGGCCTTACTGGTAAATTTTTTGGTGGCATTAATTGTTTGCCTCTATGTGATCCTCCTATTATTCGCAAAATAGTCTGTTTAATAAAGTGTAGTTATAATGTTGAGGCGCTCCTTCAATATGGCTGTAAATTAAGTTTTTATGACCACTAGCAAAACGGATGTGTTTGATGTATTTTTTTAGCATGATGTATACTTCTGAAGTTGTATTAACATTGCCTATCAAACAAACATTAACAGAGCTTGGAGCTAATTGGTATTGCTCTAATAAGAATAAAAGATAATATAATACATCTTGTTCTGTTTTAACCGAAAATTGATTGGCGATTAAAAGTTGATGATTGTTTTTCACAACAAATTCGATGCGAGACTCATGAATAGAAAATAAAACGTCTTCACTAGACAAATCTTTTGAATTCATCATAAGTTGTGATAAGACGCACATTGAATGTTTGATACGATGATTTGGAAACGTTTGGTCGAACAATGATTTTAACGTTTCGGGTATACTATAAATTAGTTTTACATCACTAGAAATATCATCACTTAAAACTATTTTATTCTCAATATTTCCGCAATTAAACTCTAACAATGTTTTTTTATCAGATTCGTTGAAGAACTGACTTGGACATAGCGTGAATTGTGGTGTGAAATAATTAATATATACCGTATTATAATTTTTTTTTGAAAACTGAAAGTAGTTTATTGCCGTTAAGAATGCACGATGTCCTTCGGCCTCATTGATAGGATAATGAGAAATAAACAAAGGTTTGAATGTGTCCATTTCAAATTCACAAAATGACACAAAGTCTTCAGCGTAATCGATAACTAATCCATTAGTATTATTTATTGGATTGCCGTATGATTCGTTTTTTATAGTTAATGCCATATCGTATACGAAATTAATTATAATTTAATTGACGATGAAATTCACTGCAAATAATTGCGCAAGCATTTGCTGCGTTTAATGATTCGCTGCCGTTAATTGTGGCAGAAGGTATAGTGATTGGTGTTGTTATGTGACGTAAAACAGCATCAGAAATTCCATTAGCTTCGTTTCCAATTACAATGATTCCTTTGGTTAACTTTTTAGTGTAGATATTTTCGCCGTTTAAAATAGCCCCGTAAATAGGCGTGTTTTTATTAGTTGCAAATAAATCCTCAAATGTAGTGTAAGTAACCTGAACTCTTAATACAGCCCCCATAGTTGCCTGTAATGTTTTTGGATTGTAGAGTTCGGTGCAATGTTGTGAACAAAACACCTGTTTAATTCCAAACCAGTCTGCAATTCTAATGATTGTGCCTAAGTTTCCAGGGTCTCTAATATCATCTAAAAACAAACATAATTCTTCTTGGGAGTTTATAAGATTGGAATTATGTGAAGGTGACTGAACTATGGCAAGCGCTTGGTTGGGAGATTGTTGAGCACTAATTTTTTTTAACTCTTCATCATTTATTTCAGTAAATAAAATGTTTTTTTTAAGCATTATATTTTGGTTAACGCTAATAAATTCTGCTAAAGCCAATACTTCAGTAATTTTATATTGATCACTATTTAAAAACTCAGTTACAATTTTAATCCCTTCAATTATAAATAAAGCGTTTTCTTCCCTATATTTTTTAGAGTGTAATTGTTGAATATGTTTAACATGGTTTTTACTAATCATAATTTAAAGTTAAATTAGTACGCTATAAATGTAATTAAACTTTTGGGCTTTAAGATTTATATTCAAAAAAAAATAGAATGGAAGGATTATTTAAAATACTTCCTTGTTCTCTTTGTGGGTTTAATTTTAGGTTCGTGTCAAGTAAATAAAAATCTTAAAGAGGGCGAGTATTTAGTTGAAAAAAATCAAGTCAAATTTAATGGGACTAACATTGACCATGCGGAATTAGAATCTTATTTGAGGCAAAAACCAAATCGTAAAATTTTAAAAGTAGTTCCGTTTAATCTGTGGTTATATTTTCAGATTGATCAAAAAAAAATGTTGTCTTTTAAGACAAAAAGAAATTTAAAATTTGATAAAATTAATCAGAAACGATTAGACAAAAGCACTAAGAAAAATCAAGCAAGAATCGCAAAAGGAAAAAAGACAAAAGAACCGAAGCTAAAGAATAAGGAAAAATTAACCCTTCGGGAAAGTTTGTTAGATGCTGGTGAAGCTCCTGTTATTTTGGATTATGCGCTCAATAAAATAACAACTACGCAATTGCAAAAATTTGTTTTTTCTCGTGGGTATTTTAATTCGGTCGTAAAGGACACGGTTATGTTATTTAAGAAAAGAGCAGTTACTAATTATTATATTTCAAAATCTGTTCCATATCTTATCAATGATATTTCTTATAAAATTGATGATCCGTTTATTGAGCAGTTTATAATCACCGACACGATACATAGTCTTATTAGAAAGAATAGTGTTTATAATGAGGATTTGTTTCAAAAAGAACGTGAGCGCATAACGGATAGGTTATTAAACAATGGATACTTTTATTTTGCACCAGAATATATTCATTTTATAGTTGATAGCAATATGGCTGGAAACTTAATTAATTTAAAATTAGAGTTGCGTAAATTTTCTCAATCGATGAGTGAGTCAAATGATTCTTTAATTTACTTAAATCACCCAAAATATTCTTTAAAAAACATATACATCATTCCTGAAACTGTTAATGATTTTAGAGGAAATTCGAGCGACATCTATATGAAAGATACAGCGTATTATAATGGTTTTAAAGTGCTACATAATAAGAAACTGCAATTTAGATTGAATGATTTAACACGAGACATTTCTTTAGCCGAGGGACAATTGTATCAAAAAGATTTAGCAGAAGAATCCTATAAAGGTATTTCTGCATTAAAAGTGTTTAAAAGTGTTTTTTTACAGTTTGTAAAAAATGCTTCATATGTAGATAAATTGGATTGTTATATTGTTTGTCAGCCGCTTGTTAAGCAATCTATTACGATAGAAAGTGAAGGCACAAACACCTCAGGAAATCTTGGAATAGCTGGAAGTTTGGTATTTCAAAATAAAAACACATTTAAAGGTGCTGAGTTGGTTGAATTGAAATTAAATGGTTCGTTGACAGCTCAAAAACAGTTTAATACAACTCAAACTACTGATATTAAAAATGTAACAAGTACGTTTAATACCATACAATTTGGACCTCAATTAAATATTTATTTTCCTAAACCTTTATTTCCTTTCACATTGTTTTATTATAAAAAAAATCATAATGAGAAACGCTATTTTGTTCAACCTCGTACAATCCTTAATCTTTCTATAAATTATCAAGAACGCCCAGAATTTGCTCGCACGATTTCATCTATTTCTTATGGATTTAAATTTAATAATTCTAAAGGGTTGTTTACTTATGAAGTAGTTCCCGTGGAAACCTATTTAGTGAAGGCTAAATTATTTGGTACTTTTCGAGATGAACTCTTAAGCTTAAAAGACTTTTTTTTATTGAATTCATTCCAAGACCACTTAACGACTCTTTCCAGAATATCAGCTATTTTTAATAACCAAAATGTAGCACGTAAGCGTAATGTTATGTATTTAAAAATGAATTTAAGTTCATCTGGAAATTTTTTGAGAGGAGCCTACAATATAACAAATCAGCCAAAAGATACATTAGGGCGTTATCAAATTTTAAACATTCCCTTTTCTCAATTTGTAAAAATAGATGTGGATTACCGTTTTTACTTTAAAACTTGGAAAACGGATAAGTTAGTGTATCGCATTGCAGGAGGAATTGGTAAGCCACTTAATAACCTATCTAGTTTGCCATACGAACAAAGTTTTTTTGGTGGAGGCCCGAATACGATGCGGGCTTGGAGAGCAAGAACACTTGGGCCAGGAAGTTATAAATCATTGACTTCTGATGCTAAGTACGATAAAATTGGAAACATTCAAATAGAAACAAATATTGAATATCGATTTCATATTTTTAAATCTTTTTACGGAACATGGTTTGCAGACGCTGGAAACATTTGGCTTTTAAAACCAGATGAATCTAAACCAGGAGGTGAATTTAAAGTAGATAATTTCTATAAAGAATTTGGTTTAGGCAGTGGTTTTGGAATTCGATATGATTTCGGATTTTTTGTATTGAGATTTGATGGAGCTATTAAGGTAATCGATCCTGAAAATGAGTTGAGTAAACGTTTTGTTTTAGGTAAAAAAACGATGAGAGAATCCTCAATCCTAAATTTTGGTATTGGATACCCATTTTAATCTAGTTGATTTAGTCATTGTCTTTATTTCTAAAAAGACGTTCTAAAATACTATTAGTAAATGATAGAATTAAACTAAACCATAAAGCAGTCCAAAATCCATCTACATTAAATCCATCTACTAATTTATTAGCAAATAAAATAATAAAGGCATTAATGGCTAGTAAAAATAATCCTAACGTATAAAACGTAATTGGTAAGGATAATATCGTTAAAATAGGTTTGACAATGGTATTTAAGAAGGAAAGCACAACTGCAACAAGCAGCGCAGTAACAAATCGATTTAGTTCTTCTGATGGTCCCTTGTAAAATTGATTATCACCAATGGTTACACCATTTAATAAATTAGCTGTAATAATAACAGCGATGGTCGATAATAAAAGCTTGAGAATTAATTTCATGTTATAGTTTAAATAAGAGGTTGTCTCATTGAGACAACCTCCATAAAATTATTTTCTTAAATCTAATTCAGCAATGATATTAGTTGCTCCACCTAATTTTTCTACTACCCAAAGCAAATAACGTACATCTAAATTGATTGTACGATTTAAATCTTTATCAAATTTTATTTTATGGCTTAAGGCTTCGTAATTACCATCAAATGCTAATCCGATTAATTCACCCTTCGCGTTCATTACAGGAGACCCCGAATTTCCGCCTGTGATATCATTAGAACTGATAAAAGAAACAACTATGTCTTTAGCTGTTGCATCAGCATATTGTCCATAATCTTTTGCTTTTGCTAATTCAATTAATTTTATCGGCGCATCAAATTCATAATCTCCAGCCTTGTATTTTTCTAATACACCTGATAAGGTACAAATGTGGCTGTATTTAACAGCATCTTTTGGAGAATAAGATTTTACATTACCAAAACTTACACGCATGGTAAAGTTAGCATCAGGATACATTTTTTTACCCTTATTCATTTCTAAAATTCCTTTTAAATATGTTTTTCCTAATACAAAATTTTGGTTATTAAATTCAGTAAATGCTTTTGCGTATTTAGAACTGAAGTTTGTATTAAACGCGCTAGCCATCATAAATGCTGGATCTTTATGCAAAGAAGCTGTATCAGGATTTGCCATCATGGCATCCCATTTTGTGTTATCTAAGATAGACGTTGTTGAGAATACGTCATTAGCAAATGCATCAAATGTTGATTTGTTTTTTAAATCACCATACTTTGAATTAATCTTAGCATAAAAATTATCAGGATGTTGATTTAAGTCAACGTCGGTAAAAAAGGCTTGCGTAACAAATGCCAAAATATTTTTATCGGATTTGATATTTTCAGATTTTATAAAATTAGCACGAGCAGTTTTAACAGCCTCTACAACTTTTGCAATATCTTCTTTAGTTGCATCCTTTTTGGTTAAAACATTTTCAAGCTTTTGTAAAGATGATGCGAATGAAATTAATGGCGAACCAAAAATCCCTTCTGTCATATAAACACGTTGTTTAGAATATGGACGCCAAGCATCATAAATTTTTTGATAATCTATAAATACATTTTCAAATTCTGTTTTGCCTTTTGCCCATGTTAAAAATGCGGCTTCGTTAGCTTGTTTTTCTTCGTAAGTTTTAAATTTTAAAAGTTGTTTTGATTCTCCATCAAAAAACTTCCAATAATTTGCAATGCCTGCATATGACCCTGCTAATTGAATTTTAACTGCTGGATCTTTTTTCATTTCTTCCAACATAAATTTTAATCGTGCATCACGTAAACTAACTAAAGATGGATTTTCAATATCTGTTTTTAGTTTTACACCAAATGATGTTTCGTAACGATTTGTTCCACCAGGATAACCGTAAATCATGGTATAATCTCCATCTTTTACACCCTTAATTGAAACCGGCAAAGAGTATTTCGATTTTAATGGAACGTTGTCTGCTGCATATTCTGCTGCTTTTCCTTCTTTGTTTGTATAAACTCTAAAAATTGAAAAATCTCCTGTATGACGAGGCCATTCCCAGTTGTCAGTGTCTCCACCAAACTTACCAATACTTTCTGGAGGTGTGCCAACTAAACGAACGTCCTTATAACGTTCATAAACAAATAATAAAAATTGGTTTGCTTTAAACATGGATGAAACACGACCTTCATAACTAGTGCCTTCTGTCTCTTTATTTCCCATTTCAGTTAAAATAGCAGGAAGTTTTTGTGTTAATTCATTCGCAGGAATGTTTTTAATTTTTTCGTTTACTTTATCGGTTACATCTAAAATTTTAATTAAAAACTGAGCGTTTACTCCCGGAGCGTAAATTTCTTCAGCTTTTGATTTAGACCAAAATCCATCTCTTAAATAATTATGTTCTACAGAACTAGCTGCTGCAATGGCATTGTATCCGCAGTGATGGTTTGTAAAAATTAGTCCTTCTTTACTTACAATTTCTCCAGTACAACCTCCGCCAAAAATAATGATAGCATCTTTAATACATGCTTGGTTCATGCTGTATAATTGTTCTTTCGAAACTTTTAAACCTTTTTTTACCATGTCAGCATATACTTGTTCTCCAAGTAGCATAGGTAACCACATGCCTTCATCGGCTTTAACAATATTATTCGTTAAAAACGTAATAATAAAAATGGATGCGAAAATTTTTTTCATGTTTTGTTTTTTAGTTAGTTTAAGTACAGTTTAGTTTATGGGTAATAATTTAAGTGTTCAAAAATAGCAGAAATTCCCAATATATTTCTGTTTTTTATAATTTGAATGTTGAATTTTAAACATCAATTTTAGCAGGTCTTTGAAGGAAGTATGATAATAATTCGCGATTTATTTAACCCATTTGTTTTTGGGAATGATGGTGCAGGTAAATCTTGAGATACAAGTTAATTCTTGTTCATCATTATATATTTTTATTTCCCAAACGTGATTTTTACCTTCTATGTGTAGTGGCTTGCAAATACCAGTAACTTTTCCCATAAACACTGCCTTTAGGTGATTTGCATTTATTTCAACGCCAACACCAATAAAAAGTTCTTGATTTACAACGAGTAATGAAGCAACACTTCCAAGTGTTTCAGCTAAAGCAACATTTGCGCCGCCATGTAATAATCCGAAAGGTTGTTTTGTCTTCTCATCAACACGCATTGTTGCCGTTAAAAAATTATCTCCAAAATCTGTAAATTCTATACCAAGCGTTTCGCCTAATGTGTTTTTGTTTAGTTCGTTTATCGCCTGTAAGTTGGGAGTGTTTTTCCAAATAGATAAATCCATGAGTAGTTATAAGTAAATTTTAAAAATGTGAATATTATTTTTATGTGAATAAGTAATTTGCCAATTGAAAGCTTCAATGATTTTTTTAATAAGCGAGAGGCCAACACCAAGGGATGAAGAGGTTGATGATTTAGTAAAGCGTTCGAATAAAAATTCCTTTTCTATTTTTCCGATATCACTTGTGTTTTCTATAGTTAGAGTGTGTTCGTCTAAGCGAATAATAATTATGCCATCTTGTTCTAAATTATATTTGATTGCATTTATCATTAAGTTGTTTAAAAGGATGTCGAATAAGATTGGGTTTATATTTTTTATGGTTTGCGTTTTAAATTCAGGTGAAATAATAATTTGTTTTGCACTAATAAAATCTTCTAATTCGTCTATTTTTTGTTGGATAGTATATTGTAAATTAATTGAATCGCTAGCTAAAAACTGTTTATTTTCGATACGCGACATTAAAATTAGAACTTGATTTAATTTATAAATACGCTGTGTTGATTGAAAAATTTGTTGTAAATATTCTTGTTGTTTTGCATTGTAATTAGTGCCTTGCATTAATAGTTCTAATTTCGAACTGATAATTGATAAGGGCGTTTGTGATTCGTGCGAAACGTTTTCTGTAAATTCTTTTAGGTTTTTATAATCTGTTTTTATTTGTTGTGTTAGCTCTTGAACCGTTATATTAATTAGATTAAATTCATCAATGTTTGTTTTTTTAAATGTTAGGGGGTCGTTTTTTTTGATATTCCATTTTTTTATTTTACTTAATGTGTCATAAAAAGGCGAAAAAATATGACTTGAAATATATCTATTTAATAAAAATAAAATGAAGAGAGAAATAAATAGATAGATAGTTACAATAGCAAAGATGTACTCACCAATTTTTTTATCTTGCGAAAGAGAAATTGAAACGCTAATGCCATAAGCGTTTTCATTAATTAAGCATTGAAAATTCAGTTCTCTTATTTTAGCGTAATCTTGGCCTTTTTGTATTTCATATTCTTTAAAATAGTTGAGAGTTGAAGTCTGCGACTTAATTTTTCTAATTGCAATTATTTCTCCAATGTTGGACGAGAATTGTTCGGGCGTTTTGCCTTTTTTTAATGATTCAATAATAATTTTTTTAGCAGACAACAACTGTTCATCTTGTTCGCTATCGAATTTCATAAAAATGAAATTAAACACAACAAAGATTCCAATAATAAATAAAATGATTGTAGCTACCGACGAATAAATATTGGTTTTAGTAAGTAGTTTCAAGATAAAAGTAGGATTTAGTTTTTAAATTTATAGCCTAATCCATATACTACTTTGATATAATCTTTTAAACCAACTTCATTTAATTTTCGTTTTAAATTTTTTATTTGGCTATAAACGAAATCAAATGTAGTTGCCATTTCGGCTTTATCTCCCCAAATATTTTCTGCTAGCGCTTCTTTTGTAATTAAATGTGTAGGATTACTCGCCAAGAAGACTAAAATATCATATTCTTTTTTTGTAAATTGAAGTGCGACTCCGTTGGAAATAACTTTTTTCTCAGTAGTATCAATTTCTAAGCCATCAAAAACGAGGGCGTTTTTTCCACTAAAGTTTCTTCTTCGTATGAGTGAATATATGCGAGCGTTTAATTCTGATAAATGAAAGGGTTTGGTTAAATAATCATCAGCCCCCAGTTTTAAACCATTTAGTTTATCTTCTAGAGAATTAGCGGCGGTAGTAATAATAATGCCCATTTCAGGAAAAGTATTTTTTATGTAGGAAATAATTTCTAATCCAGAACCATCAGGTAAGTCTAAATCAATGAGCGCAACGGTATATTTATTTTCTGCTAATTTATTTAAGGCACTTTTAACTGTAGTTGAATAGTCGCAGTTATAGCCGTTTTCAGTTAGATAGTGTTTGATATCTTCCAGTAATGATTTTTCGTCTTCAATAATTAATATTTTCATAGTCGTTTAGTTGACGTAAATATAATTGTTAAATTTAAGCTAAATTTAAAATATTTGCCTAGCTTTACTAAAAAGATTAAAGTACCATGAGTGTTTATTTAAAATTTTTTCTACCGGTCATTTTTACAATTCTATTTTCAACTTCTTGCAAGCATAAGACAAATTTTTCGGGTTTAGCTACCGTTAGCTATTCTCAGCATATTCAACCCATTATTAATAGCAATTGTACTCAAAGTGGATGTCATGGTTTGCAAAATCAAGAAGATTTTGGTTTATTAACGTATTCAGATTTAATCAAACATACAGAAATCGCTGCTGGATCTCCTGAGCAGAGCGAATTATATCATGTAATTCGATCGTACAATTCTGAAAAAGTTATGCCAAGGCCTCCCTATCGACCCTTGTCTGAAAAACAGATTCAACTCATTTATGTTTGGATTGGACAAGGCGCATTAAACAATTAAATGATTAGTATGAAAGCAATGAAATTCAGTTTTGTGATTTTATTTACAATGATTTTAACGAGTTGTTATTATGATAATTTTGGAGAATTAAAGCCTGAAAGTGCTTTGAGTCAGTCTGGTTGCGACACAACTGCCTCTATAAGTTACTCTAATCATATCGTTCCATTATTACAAGCAAGTTGCACGGGTGGATGTCATAACACAGTTTCTTCAAGCTTTGATTTAACTAATTATTCTGCCGTTAATACTAGCGCTGCCGATGGGTCACTTTTAGGGAGTGTGCAATGGGTTTCTTCTTTTCGACCTATGCCCGAAGCTTCTGGTAAAATATCGGATTGCGATATTGCAAAAATTCGATTATGGATTTCACAAGGCGCATTAAATAATTAATCTATAAAAATACATATGACAAAGTTTTTAATATCAATTACTTTTTTAATCTGCCTGTCCGGTGTTGTTTTTTCTCAAGAAAATCCGGATGATCTTTTGAAGATGTTAGAGGAAAAGCCTAAAAAGGAATTTACAACGGCTACATTTAAAACAACGCGTCTAATCAATTTTCATACCGTTGAAGTGCTCAGTAAACGCAGTTTGGATTTTAGAATTTCGCATCGTTTTGGCGATTTTAATAGTGGTGCGTATAATGCTTGGGGAATAGATGGTGGCGCCAATATTAGATTAGCTTTAGAATACTGCCATGGTAGTAGATTAATGTTTGGACTTGGAAGGACGTCTTCAAAAAAAATAGTAGATGGGTTTTTAAAATACAGATTACTAAGGCAAACTAATAGCGAAGGCGGAATGCCAATTAGCCTAACATTATTTAGCAGTATGTATAACACGTTTGAGCGATCTAAAATTGCTGGTCTTGATAGGTATACAAATATTACGGATCGATTTTCTTTCTGTAATCAAATCATGATTGCTCGTAAGTTTAATTCACGTTTTTCTTTTCAACTTACAGCTGCCATGGTGCATATTAATTTAGTTGAAAAAATTACTGATAAAAATGATTGTTTCATTTTAGGTGGCGTAACGCGTTATAAATTTACAAAGCGCCAAGCCGTTACATTAGAGTATGGATATCGATTAAATCAATATAGTAAATCAAAGTATTACGATAGTTTCGGAATTGGCTATGATTTAGAAACGGGTGGACACGTATTTCAAATACACTTAACGAATTCGTTTGGATTAACGGAAGATCAATATTTTATGTATACAAACAAGAGTTGGGATAATTGGGGCATTCGTTTGGGCTTTAATATTTCACGTGTTTTTAGTTTACAAGGAAGACAATAATATTTACCAAAATTATTTTTATGAAATCAAAAAGTCTCACAATCGCTTTATTATGCTTATTTGCCTTTAATTTAAAAGCACAATTGTTTATGGGCGAAAAATCTAAATTGTCATTTTTTAGTTCTACCTCTTTAGAAAATATTGACGCAGTAAATTCCTCTGTAAAACCATTGTTTAACTCTAAAACAGGGGCTTTTGCCATACAAGCAAGGCAAACGGAATTTAAATTTAAATCATCTTTTATGCAAGAGCATTATAATGAAAATTACATGGAGAGTGAAAAATTTCCATTTGCCGTTTTTATTGGCAAGGTTAATGAAGTGATTGATTTTACTAAAGACGGTGTTTATGAAGTAAGTATGACGGGTAAACTCTCTATGCATGGTGTTGAATTACCCAGAGTTATTAAAGGAACAATTGCCATAAAAGGAGAAGTTATCACCATGGATTCAAAGTTTGATGTAAAAGTTGCTGATCATAACATTAAAGTACCAACTTTATATGTTGCAAAAATTGCAGAGGTGATTGAGGTAACATTTCATAGTGACATGCTACCAAAAAAATAAATACGTTAATTTTTTTTGGAACAGTATTTTTTTAATGCAATAATAATTTGATTGACGTCTTCGTCATTGAGTTGCATCCCTATCTTAACTATTTTGTTTTGGCAAGAAAACTCAATGCGCTCACCGCCTTTTACCCAAAAACTTTGAGCAAATACGTCTTGATAATTTCTGTTATCTAAAGGAATTAATTTAAAATCAGAAGCTAATTCTAAATCATACTCATGAATTTTTTCTGTGCCTTTTATATAGTGTTGGTAATAGATGGTCCCACTTTTTATCCAAAATTTTTCTTTTCCAAATTGTTTCCATACATATACGTTAACAATCTTGTATTCGAAATAAGCCCAGAACGCGAGCCAAATGATTACAAACAATTTTGAGCTCTGTAGAGTTAATGTATTATAATTTGCAATAATGACGATGCCTCCAGATGTCCAAGCTAATAGCCAGATTAGCAATAGAATCATTTTCTTTTTTTGTTCAGTGGGCATAATGACCAAACTAAACACATTATTTTTTACCAGAATCGAACAACGCTTTCCAATAGCTTTAATATTTTCTACCATATATTTACGTTACATTTTCACTAAATATTTTCCTTCCAAGAATGGAATAACAGAACATTGGTTGAGCGTTAAGCAATATTGAATATCGCGTTCTAAATCTAATTTAGCTAGTCTTTGGCGATGAGAAGAAGCGGATAAAAAAGAAAATAAATCTGGTTTAGCTAAGTTAAATAAATGCTTTGAAGCTATTGCAGAATCACAGTTATATGTAACAGAATTATGATGTGATAATTTTTCAATGACTGCCCCAGCAAACAACGTATCTTCTAAATTAAACTTATTTTTCCAACCTGCACAAAGTAATACCACATCTTTTTCTTGTGCTAATAAATAATCGCATACGACATCTAAATTTAAAAAACTACCGATAATTATTTTAGAGGCATGTTTACTTACCTCAATGGCCTGGGTTCCGTTGGTTGTTGAAATCGCAATGGTTTTTCCTTTTATTTTATTATTCATATAGCCAAATGGACTATTACCTAATTCAAAACCTTCAACGACTTCTCCATCTCTTTCAGCGGCTGCTAAAAACCCGTTTTTTTGATATTCTTTTGCTTCTTCTATAGTGGCAACTGGAATCATTTTACTCACCCCATTATAAAATGCTGTGACGATTGCAGAAGTTGCCCTGAAAACATCTATAACAACCACAACCGCATCTGGTTTATGAAACAGATGGTATGATTGTGGAGAATAACAAACTTCTATATTCATTTAAATTAATTTATTACTTTTTCAAAAAAGGAATTTTGCAAACCTTAGCTTTTATGGCTTTATCTCTAATCATAATAAAAATTTCAGTACCAGCTTTTGAAAATTCCGTGTTAACGTAACCCATTCCTAAAGCTATATTTAAACTTGGTGATTGCGTTCCTGAGGTTACTTTACCGATAATAGTTCCATTAGCATCAGCTATTTGGTAATCATGACGAGGAATACCGCGATCAATCATTTCAAACCCAACTAATTTTTTTGTTACGCCCTCCGTTTTTTGTTTTTCAATAGCTGCTCGGTTAGTAAACTCTTTTGTGAATTTTGTAATCCATCCTAATCCAGCTTCAATTGGAGAGGTTGTGTCGTCGATATCATTTCCGTATAAACAGAAGCCCATTTCTAAACGTAATGTATCTCTTGCGCCTAATCCAATTGGTTTAATGCCGAATTCTTGTCCAGCGTCAAAAATAGCTTTCCAAATTTTATCTGCGTCTTCATTTTCAAAATAAATTTCAAATCCTCCAGCGCCTGTATAACCAGTGTTTGAGATAATCACATTGTCTACTCCACAAAATGTACCTTTTACAAATGAATAATAAGGAATTTCAGATAAATTCACAGAGGTTAATTTTTGAAGAGTAGCTGTTGCTTGCGGCCCTTGTATGGCTAATAAAGATGTTTTTTCAGAAATATTATGCATTTCAACACCAAATGTGTCGTGATCCGCTATCCAATTCCAATCCTTTTCAATGTTGGAAGCGTTGACTACTAGCATATACGTTTTTTCATCAATTCTATAAACCAATAAATCATCTACAATTCCACCAGTTTCATTTGGCAAACAAGAGTATTGCGCTTTTCCATCTGTTAAAACAGAAGCATCGTTACTTGTTACTTTTTGTATTAATTTAAGTGCATTCTCGCCTTTTAAAATAAATTCGCCCATGTGACTAACATCAAAAACACCTACAGCATTTCGAACAGTAGCGTGCTCATCATTTAATCCACTGTATGAAACGGGCATGTTGTAACCTGCAAATGGAACCATTTTAGCTCCTAATGTTATGTGTGTTTGTGTAAGTGCTGTGTTTTTCATAAGAATTGTTGTTTGTTTTGATATAAAAGTGTGATAAATTTAGTATTTAAATACAGATTTAAAATTTAAAGGATAGGATAATTATAAACTCAATTATAACAAAAAAGCCATCTATTAACATAGATAGCTTTTGTATTCGGTTAAACAATAGAAAAGTCTATTATTTGTGAGTTTTTTCGCTAGAAACTGTTAATTTTTTTCTGCCTTTTGCTCTGCGGTGCGCAAGTACTCTGCGTCCGTTAGCAGATGCCATACGCTCACGGAATCCGTGTTTGTTTTTTCTTTTTCTTTGCGATGGTTGGAAGGTACGTTTCATGTTATTATATATTTAAATATGTTATTATCAAAAATGGAGTGCAAATATAATAGAATTTTATATTATGACAAATTTTTTTATCAAGAAACCAACAATTTTATAAAAATGAATGAGATTTAGTCGTTTTTTTGGCTCATAAAAGTTAAAGTTTTAATGTTATTAATTCAACTAAATGGATGAAAAGTGTTTTGTATACCTTTTTATAAAGCGTACCTTTGCACTCAATTATTAATGAAACATGGCAAGCGCAAGAGAATCTAAACAAAAATCAATGGAAGGCATTCCAAAAGCAAAATTTTCGAAAAAAAATTTCAAAAAGTCGTTGAGGTTATTTAAATATCTTCAAAAAAGTAAATGGATTTTTAGCTTAGGGATGATTTTTGTTGTGGCAACTGCTGTTGTAGGGCTTTATTTCCCAATTATGGCAGGAAAGATGTTTGGATATCTTGGTCAAACAAATATGGCGCCCGATGTATTTAAAAATTCTGTATCTGGTACAGGCCTAGAACTGCTTATTTTGTTGGTAGTACAAGGATTTGTTTCCTTTGGCAGGGTTTATACATTTTCAATAGTGACTGAAAATATTTTAAAGGGATTGCGAACCGATACATTTAAAAAATTAGTTCAATTGCCCATGAGCTTTTTTTCAAAAAATCAAGTGGCTGATTTGAGCAGTCGCTTATCTACTGATATTAATGTAATTTCTGAAGCATTTACGGTAAATATTGCAGAAGTGATTAGGCAAACAATCGTTGGAATTGGAGGCTTAATTTTATTGATCAATTTTACAGGTTGGGATGTTGCTAAATGGTTTGTGGTTATTATACCTCCAATAACCTTGATTGCGATTTTGTATGGCCGAAAAATACGTAAATATTCAAAGGGATTGCAAGATAAAATTTCAGAGTCTAGTATTATTGTTTCTGAAGCATTAACCGGAATAACAAGTGTTAAAGCATTTACAAGCGAACATTTAGAAATAAAAAAATACGATAAAGTAACTAATGAGATTAGACGTTTTGGGGTACAATATGGAGTGATGCGAGGTGCATTTTTTGCTTTTATTATCATGTGTGTATTTGGCTCAATCTTTTTCATTTTATATAAGATGTTATTACTTATAAACTCACATGTTTTGAGCCCAGAAAATTTCGGAATCTTTATGATGCTTTCTCTTTTTGTGGCAGCATCATTGGGTGGTTTACCCGAACAATTAGCATCCATTCAAAGGGCTTTAGGCGCAACAGATAGAGTATTTGATATTATTGATGAAAAAAACGAGGAAATTAATTTAGCTTTTCTTTCAAATAGTCATAGAGTAAAAGGTGATTTGGAGTTTAAACATATTCAGTTCACATATCCTACACGCCCCGATTTTCAAGTACTTCGCGATGTTTCTTTCAGCGTTAAAGCTGGCCAAACAGTTGCACTTGTTGGAGGAAGCGGTAGCGGTAAATCAACATTAGCTGCATTAACGTTGAGGTTTTATGAACCAAATGAAGGTGAATACACCATTGACGGAAAAAAATCAACCGATTATGAGTTGACTGAGTTACGAGACCAAATGGCTATTGTACCGCAGGATGTTCTGTTATTTGGCGGCACAATCAAAGAAAATATTTTATATGGAAAGGCAAAAGCTACTGATGAGGAAGTAATAGAGGCTGCAAAACAAGCAAATGCATATGATTTTATTATGAGTTTTCCTGATCGTTTTGAGACGTTAGTTGGTGATAGAGGGATTCAGTTGTCTGGTGGGCAACGCCAGCGTGTCGCAATTGCAAGGGCTGTTTTAAAAAATCCATCTATTTTAATTTTAGACGAGGCCACAAGTAGTTTGGATAGTGAAAGTGAGCGTTTGGTTCAAGAGGCTCTTGATAAGCTAATGATTGGTAGAACGTCGATTGTTATTGCTCATCGATTATCAACCATTAGAAATGCCGATAAAATAGTTGTATTACAAAAAGGGGAAGTACTCGAAATGGGCACTCATCAAGAGTTAATTAGCAACGAAGATGGCCTTTACTACAAGTTGAGTAAATTGCAGTATGATTTGAATTAAATCATATTGAACAGAGGTGGAGTTTTAGTGCTAATAAAAACTACTCGATAACTGAATATACTTTTTTAATTTTGATAGAAATGTCATCAAAATCTACAATCGTGTTTTTATCAGCATGGAAAGCAAAAACCTTAATTAAATTATTTGAATCTTTTAAATCAACCTCATTAAATGTGATACTATCAACAATATTTATCCATTCGTTAGGCTTAGCATTGTAGTTTAAAATATCGAAACTATTCCATGTACATTCACCATTTTTTTTGCAAATAGAAATCGCTAAGCAATCGCCTTTTTTTACATCATTTGCTTTCGCCCAAAAATCGACGCACACGCGTATGCTTGAACCTAATAAAGAATCATCTATATTATGAAAAAACCCTGCAGAGTATTGATTGGCAGAATCTATTCTATATGCAAAATTTCCAGTATGACTTTGCTCTTTAACTCTTGAATCAATAGATGTAGAATCTTCTGCGTTTAATAATACGTGTAATAGTTCCGTACTTTTTTCCACTTCCATTGTTTCATCAGAACAAGATGCGAAAAGAAAAGAATAGACAAATAAAACGGCAATAAATGTTTTCATGATTGGATTTTTTGTAAAAATATAAATTTATTTATTAATATTACCGTTCTTACAACTCATTTAACACATGTTGCTTACTCGAAATACCCTATTTTCTATAGTAAATCAAAGAAAAAACTTGATTCTAGTTTTCTTCTGCATCATTTATTGTTTGATATCATTAGTCAATCATTACAACTACAGGACTTATGCGTTTGATTTAGGAATCTATAACAATTGTTTGTATCAATATGGTCATTTTCATAAAAATCATTATCCGTATTTACATTATATGTTCACTAATTTTTTGTCTGATCACTTTTCATTGTACACAGTAATCTTATCCCCACTTTATTATATTTTTGGAACCCCAACATTATTGTATATCCAAATACTATCTGTTTTATTTGGATCAATAGGTATTCATAGGTTAGTTAAAAAGCGATTTGATCAATCGTATTTGCCTGAAATAGCGATGATTCATTATTTGTCGTTTTTTGGAATTTATTCTGCACTCGCCTTCGACTATCATGATAATGTGGTTTCTGCTATGCTGTTACCTTGGTTTTTGTTTTATTTTGATTCAAAAAAAATAAAGTTAACAATAGTGTTTGCGATATTGATTGTTATCGGGAAAGAAAATATGCCTATTTGGTTGGCGTTTGTTTGCTTTGGTTTGTTCTTATTGAACTATAAAGATAAAGCAAAACGCAATTTGGCCTTAATACTTGCATTTTCCTCGTTAGTATATGTTGTTATCATTCTTAAAATTGTTATGCCATCAATGGATCCTATTATGGCAAAAAATGGGTATAACGCTTTTAAGTACACTATACTTGGAAATAATTTTAACGAGATAATGTCAAACGTAATACATAATCCGTTAAAAATAATTAATGCCTTATTTGTTAGTCATATAGATAATTTACCAGAATTAAAAGATATTAAATTAGAACTGTATATATGTTTATTGTTTTCTGGTGGTTGGATGTTGTTATTTAGACCTCAATATTTAGTTATGTTAATTCCAATTATTGCACAAAAAGTTTTTTCAGATGATTTTGGGAAATGGGGAATTTCAAATCATTATTCTATTGAATTTGCACCGATAGTAATTATATGCTTTTATGATGGAATTAATTTCATTAAAAAACAAAAACTAAGACTCGTTTTAGCAACTGCTGTTTGCATTTCTACCATTTATATAACGTATGCTAAAATGGAAGATAGAGCCTCTATTTATTACCATAAGGTAGAAGGATGTTTTTACATTAAATCGCATTATAAATCAGAGTTTAGAAAAAAAGAATTAAAACGAGTGTTTAAATTAATTCCTGCTGAAGCAAATTTAAGTGCCTTAAATATGTTTTGTCCTCATTTATCATTCAGGAAAAATATATACCAATATCCTGATGTTCATGATGCAGAATATATTTTATTGGCAAATACTAAAAATGCATATCCTGTTCGTGGAAAAGAATTAGATCAACAAATTAAAGATTATTTAGCGTCTCCTCTTTGGGAAACATTATCGGCAAGTAAAGGCATTTATTTATTTAAGAAGAAGAAGTAATTTTCCTATTAATCAAAAAAATTTCAATTACCAATCATTCAATTACCAAAAAAGTAAGACACGTAGTCTTATTTTTTACTTATAATTCGATAGTATGAACATTCTTTAAAACTTAATACGGACTCTAAAATAAATAATTTTTTTACGTCTACATCTCTCTCATATTGTTGGGTAAGGATATAACTACCAACATGCAATAAGGAGTCGTTTTGAGACACAACCTTGCAATTGTTTCCTTTTAAACAATCTTTTTTAGCATAAAAATGCATCACAAAGTTTGGCCCTGAATTAATCATGTATACGCTATCTTTTTGATGTCCTTTAGCTCTTATTTGTTTCATAAAGTTTCCAAGAGAAGATCCTTTTGCCACGCCATAATTGTTGGAAATAACTTTATAAAAAGGCCAAGAAAAAATGCAAATAAACAAGAGCCAAATTTTTATTTGATGGTTTTTGGAAACTAAATAGAATGCTGTTCCAATTATTATGGCCATGATGGGGTAGAGTGGTGCATCATACCATTCGAGTTTAGTTTTTGATAAAGCCAATAATAAAGCAATACTAATAAAAATAAATATAAAAAATATACCTAACTTTTTTGTGCTATCATTCGTTCTGCTTAAAATATAAATTAAACAAAATGGAAGAACAAAAACCCAGCCAAAAAATCGATCTTGAGTAAACATTAATTCAAAGAAGAAATAAAAAGGTAATGTTTTTTGATTTAAAAAATCTTGTCTTTCTATTCTGCCACCAATTTCATTTTCCATCACGGCATTGAAGTAGCCCTCGGTTAGATAACTTCTTAATGCATAGTAACCAATAACAAGGAGTAAAAAAGTTAAAATAGTAATATAAAAACCCTTATTTTGAAACGTCTCTTTTAACTTCTGCCTGAAGATTATCCAAGCTAAAAAACCTGGAATTGCAGTTAGCCCAGCTATGCCTTTTGTTAAACAACCAAATGAAAAAGCAAAACCAAATAAAACCAAATATAAAGTAGCTTTCCTTTTCGATTCAGAATTTGTATACTCATAAATGAATGAGGATTGTAATAAAATCCAAAAAGCTAAAACAGAGTCAGTATCTCCAGTTCGAGAAATATGCCAGCCCACAAATGCATAACTGCTTAATAACACCATTGGAAAACTTAAAGCGATCCAATAATTTTTGAATGTTTTTATGCCAATTAACCAAAGCAATAGTGCGCTTAAAAATGCAAATATTGCTGAAGACATACGAACACCTAATTCATTAAAACCAAAAATTTTAATACAGATAGCACTACACCAAATAGCAAATGGTGGTTTCGAATTAAACAAATCGGGCTCATCTAAAAGAAATACTTCAATAGGATTTCCATTTTCAAGCATTTCTTGGGCATTTAAGGCATAACTTGATTCGTCCCACAAATGCATAGGCTGTTTGCCTAATTGATGAAATAGAGCAAAATAGCTTAATAATATAAAGGTAAAAAGGGAGCCAAAAAAATGATAATTTTTAGTTATAGACATGTATTTTTTATATCAAAAATAGGAAATAAAAATCTTTGAAGGGCATGATGTAGAAAATTAAAAAACACGATGTTGTTTTAGTCAAAGTTAGCTGTAAAAAGCAATGTGGCAAGTCTGAATGATAAATGGATGTAGAGAAAAAAAGTGAAGTAAAAAAGCGATTTAGTGTACTTAATTTCGTATTTTCGTTATTTAAAATTTATGAAGCAACCACAAATTATAGAATTTCCAAAGCTTGGTAGTCCTGATATTGGCTATATATCTGTTGCAGAAAACCAAAAGAATGTTCCATTTGATGTTAAACGTATTTTTTGGAGTTACCACACGCCTGACAATGTAGTTAGAGGTCGACATGCGCATCATCAAACGCAAATGGTTTTAATTGCAACTTTAGGTCGAATTGTTGTAAACACAGAAATGCCAGACGGGAGCTTAAATGTGTTTTCTCTTGAATCTCCCAATCAAGGATTATATTTGCCAAAATATTGTTGGCACACAATGCAGTATAGCCACATTGCTGTTCAATTAGTTCTAGCTTCCGAATTATATGATGAAAAAGATTATATAAGAAGTTACGACGATTTTAAAATGATTAAAGGCTAATACATGGAATATTTTAAGCACGCGTTAGCTCATGTAGATTCTGATTCTATTGGAAAGGGCACAAAAATATGGCAATTTGTATCCATTTTAAAAGGGGTGAAAATTGGGGAAAATTGCAATATTTGTTCACATTGTTTTATTGAAGGGAATGTAAAAATTGGCAATGATGTAACATTAAAAGCAGGAGTATATTTGTGGGATGGTATAGAAATTGAAGACAATGTGTTTGTTGGTCCAAATGTCGTTTTCACAAATGATTTATATCCGCGAAGTAAACAGTTTAAAGAACCACTAAAAACAGTCATTGAAAAAGGAGTTTCGTTAGGCGCTAATTCTACAATATTGGCCGGAATAAAATTAGGAAATTACGCTATGACAGGGATTGGAAGTGTAGTTACGAAAGATTTAAAGTCTCATGGTTTATACTTTGGTAATCCTGCTAAACAGCATGGATGGGTAGATGAATATGGCGAAAAGCTTAAGTTTAATCAGGAGTCACAAACATGGGTTAACACGAATAATAGTAATTATCGCGAAGAAATAACAGGATTAATAAAAATAGAAACGTCATGAATATTCCATTTTTAGATTTAAAAAAAATCAACCAAAACTATGAGCATGATTTAGCAGCACAGCTACATAGTGTTATTAATTCTGGTTGGTTTATAACAGGAAATAAGTTAATTGAATTTGAAAAAAACTACGCTGATTTTAGTGGGAGTCAATTTAGCGTAGGAGTTGGTAATGGATTAGACGCCTTAATACTGTCTTTGAAAAGTTTGAATATTGGTAAAGACGATGAAGTCATCGTGCCTTCAAATACCTATATAGCAAGCTGGTTAGCCATTTCTTATGTTGGTGCCATTGTGGTTCCGGTAGAGCCTCGAATTGACACATATAATATTGATGTGAGTTTAATTGAAGAAAAAATCACGTCAAAAACAAAGGCAATCATGCCTGTCAATTTATACGGTCAAGCTGCAGAACTTGATAAAATAATGGCACTATCTAAAAAACATAATTTATATGTTATAGAGGATAATGCTCAAGCACAAGGCGCTCTGTGCCATGGTAAGTTAGCAGGTAGCTTTGGTCACATTAACGGAACAAGTTTTTATCCAGGTAAAAATTTAGGTGCATTAGGAGACGGTGGAGCAATTACAACGAACGATGCTGACCTTGCAGAAAAAATAAAGGTATTGCGAAACTATGGTTCTCAAAAAAAATATTACAATGAAATAAAAGGATATAATTCACGGTTAGACGAACTTCAAGCGGCTTTTTTAGATGTTAAATTAAAAAAATTGGCTTCTGAAAATGAACAGCGTGTTATCATAGCAGAAAATTATTTACAACAGCTGGCAAATTTTGAAGATTTAATATTACCTCAGCTTGCTGAAGGCTGTACCTCAAACTATCACTTATTTGTAGTGAGAACAAAACGTAGAAATGAATTGCAAAAGTTTTTATTAGACAAAGGTATTGGTACCGTTATTCATTACCCCGTTCCTCCACACATGCAAAAAGCCTATAAAGAATATGAGTTTTCTGATGATCAATTTCCGATCGCCTCATTAATTGCTGAAACGTGTTTATCTTTGCCACTCTATCCTGGAATGGATGATGAGCAAATAAACTATATTTGTAATACTATAAAATTATTTTATGCCTAAATTATCCATTATTATTCCTTGTTATTTTAATGGAGAAAATATTCCAATTACAAAACAACGTTTAATAGAAAACGAATCACTGTTCGAAGATGATGTAACTTTTGAATATGTTATGGTGGATGATGGTAGTAAAGACAATACGGTTGAAGAACTTATTAATTTTAAAAATGAACATCCCGGTAAAGTAAAAATCATAAAACTTGCTGGAAATGTTGGCTCTTATAATGCTATACTAGCCGGAATGAATTATGCCACAGGAGATTGTTGCGTAGTCATCGCCGCCGACCTTCAAGATCCTCCAGAATTAATGGTAAAAATGTATGCGCATTGGAAGAACGGAATTAAACTTGTTGTTGGGAATAGAGCAGATCGAGCGGAGTCATTTTTTCAGAAAGCATTTTCAAATTCATACCATAAACTCATTCAAAAGTTTGCGTTAAAAAACATTCCTAACGGTGGCTTTGATTATGTTTTTTTTGATAAAAAATTAAAGGACGAAGTCGTTAAAATAAATGAAAAAAACACCAATACGTTATACTTATTAGCTTGGTTAAATTACGATATGGTTTGTATTCCATATTCCCGCGCTAAAAGAGAAATTGGAAAATCACGCTGGACACTCAAAAAAAAGATAAAGTTATTTATAGATTCTTTTATTTCTTTTTCGTATGCTCCATTAAAATTTATTTCAGTTACAGGAATCACCCTTGGCATTATTGCGTTTTTTTATAGTTTAGTAATTATTGGTTTAAAATTTGCAGGGTCAACAGAGCCTTCTGGCTGGTCAAGCTTAATGGTGGTTATTTTATTTGTGTCTTCCTTTCAGATGATTGGTTTAGGAATCATTGGTGAATATGTTTGGAGAAACCTAGAAGCGACCCGTCAACGACCGATTTACGTGGTTGATGAGGTTATAGAGTAATAAATTATTTAAAACGATTTTATAACTATTATAAAATCATCTCAGGAATTTCTCCTTCAACAATGAGTTTTCCTAAGGTAGCATTTTTTATTTCTTCAACACTTACGCCTGGAGCGCGCTCCAATAAACGAAATCCACCGGTTGGTAAAACATCTAACACGGCTAATTCAGTTACTATTTTTTTGACACATTTAATACCTGTTAGCGGTAAATCACATTGAGGTAATAATTTAGATTCTCCAGCTTTATTGACATGTTGCATGGCTACAATAATATTTTTTGCGCTTGCCACTAAATCCATGGCTCCACCCATTCCTTTGACCATTTTTCCTGGTATTTTCCAGTTTGCTATATCACCATTTTCGCTTACTTCCATAGCACCTAAAATAGTTAAGTTTACTTTTTGTGAACGAATCATTCCAAAGCTCATAGCACTATCAAAAATAGAAGCCCCTTTTAGTAGAGTTACTGTCTGTTTTCCTGCATTTATTAAATCTGCATCTTCTTCTCCTTCGAATGGAAATGGGCCTGTTCCTAAAATCCCATTTTCAGATTGTAAAACAACATTAACTCCATCAGGTATATAATTTGCAACCAATGTAGGGATGCCAATTCCTAAATTCACATACATGCCATCTTTCACTTCTTTTGCAATGCGTTTTGCGATCCCGTTTTTATCTAACATAATTTATAAAATTTTTTCTAGTCTTTAGTAAGCCATATCTATGCTCTAAAGCAACTAATATTATTTCTTTCTTACAGTGGTTTGCTCTATTCTTTTTTCGTAATGATTTCCTTTAAAAATACGGTGAACATATATGCCAGGCGTGTGAATATGATCTGGATCAAGTTCTCCAACTTCAACTAATTCCTCTACTTCTGCAATCGTTATTTTTCCCGCCATTGCCATCATGGGGTTAAAATTTCGAGCCGTTGAACGAAAAATTAAATTACCAGCAGTATCTCCTTTCCATGCTTTTACAATGGCAAAATCAGCTTCAAAAGCATGTTCCATTAAGTATTCTTTCACTTCTCCATTGTAATCAAATGTTCTAACTTCTTTGCCAATAGCAACTTCTGTGCCAACTCCAGCAGGCGTATAAATAACGGGCATGCCATAACCTGCAGCTAAACAGCGGGTTGCCAATGTACCTTGAGGAATTAATTCAACTTCTAATTCTCCATTTAGCATTTGTCTTTCAAATTCAGCATTTTCGCCAACATACGAGGAGATCATTTTTTTAATTTGTTTTGTTTGTAACAATAGTCCCAATCCAAAATCATCTACGCCTGCATTATTGCTTATACACGTTAAGTTTTTCACACCTTTTTTTACTAAGGCAGAAATGCAGTTTTCTGGAATCCCACACAAGCCAAATCCGCCAACCAAAAGAGTCATGTTATCTGAAATGTCTTTAATCGCTTCATCTGCGTTTTGTACTACTCTGTTTATCATATTTAGTATTTTTAATATTCAATTTCCAACGAATGATCACTAATTTCAAGTTCATTAGCGGCATCATAAGCACTACAATCAAGCTCTACGTCTCCCATATTAGTTGGTTTTTGGAACCCTGCTTTCGTTAATTTTAATGTTTTATCAGCATAAATTTTTTGAAAGAATTTCCCCCATATTGGTAAAGCCATACTAGCGCCCTGTCCCTCATTTGTTGAATTAAAATGAACACTACGTTCTTCTCCACCTGTCCAGCAACCAGCTACTAATTCTGGCGTTAAACCCATAAACCATCCATCCGCATTGTTTTGGGTTGTTCCCGTTTTACCTGCTATTTCATTGCGTAAGTTGTATTTACCTCTTAGTCTTGCTCCTGTACCATAATCTACAACTCCGCGCATTAATTGAATAATAGCATAAGCATTTTGCTCGCTAAAAACTTCATCGGTTTTAGGCATAAATTCTTCTAGTACTTTTCCGTTTTTATCTTCGATGCGTGTAATAAAAGTTGGTTGAATGTACGTGCCCTTATTTGCAAATGTTGCATTAGCAGCTACCATTTCAAATACTGAAATATCTGGAGTACCTAAACAAATAGATGGAACTGCTTCTATTGGGGCAGTTATACCCATTCTTCTTACTAAGTTAATAACCGCTTCTGGACCAAATCGTTTAATTAAAAACGCAGAAACATAATTAACCGAACCTGCCAATGCTTTTCGAAGCGTTATCATTTTTCCGGTTCCCTTTTCACCATCTGAGTTATCAGGACACCATTCTTTTCCATCAGGAGTTGTTATGCATGTTCTAACATTAGGCACTTGATAACAAGGAGAATAACCTTCTTGTATGGCTAGTGCGTAAACAAATGGTTTAAACGTGGAGCCTACTTGTCGTCTTCCAACTTTAACATGGTCAAATTTAAAATGCTTGTGGTTTACACCTCCAACCCACGCTTTCACATATCCTGTTGTTGGTTGAATAGCAATAAAACCAGTATGAAGAAACGATTTATAATATCTAATACTATCCCAAGGAGACATAGTGGTGTCAATTTCACCACGGATGCTATAAACTAACATTTTCACAGGCTTATGGAATTCTTCTAAAATTTCTGCTTTTGATAGGCCATCATTTTTTAAGTTTCTGTAACGATCACTTCGTTTCATAGAACTCATCATGATGTTTTCTATTTGTTCTTTATTTACATTCCATGCAAATGGCGCATTCTTTTTTGTTTTACATTCTTTGTTAAACAACTTTTGAAGATCGGTCATATGCTCTTTAACGGCTTCCTCTGCGCAAGCTTGCATACGAGAGTCAATGGTGGTATATATTTTTAGTCCGTCTTTGTAAATATTATAAGGTTTATTTGTTTCAGGATTGATGTGCTTTTCGCACCATGCTTTCATAAAATTTTCTCGCACGTATTCTCTAAAATAAGGAGCAAGACCATCGTTATGATCCTCAGGTTGAAATTTAATTCCTAGAGGCAATATTTTCAAGCTATCAAATTTTTCTTTTGTTAAAAATCCATATTTAACCATTTGAGACAATACAACATTTCTTCGATGTAAGGTTGTGTCAGATTTTTTAATTGGGTTAAACAATGAAGGATTTTTTGCCATCCCAATTAGCATCGCTGCTTGTTGAATTTCAAGGCTATCTTGACTTCTATTAAAATAAATTTGAGAAGCAGATTTAACCCCAACGGCTTGATTTAAAAAATCAAATTTATTTAAGTACATCGCTAAAATCTCATCTTTAGTATAGTTTTTTTCAAGGCGAACGGCAATGACCCATTCTTTTAATTTCTGTAAAACCATTTTCGGTTTACTTAATTTTTGTCGAGGAAACATCATTTTTGCAAGCTGTTGGGTAAGCGTGCTTCCCCCACCTTTATTCATATTGCCTGTTACAATGCCGGATGCCGATCGAGCAAGAGCCTTTAAGTCAATGCCACTATGGTCTTTAAATCGTGCGTCTTCTGTGCTAATTAGCGCATCAATTAAATCTTGATCTAATTCATAATACCGCACATTCACTCTGTTTTCAGAATAGTACTTTCCAAGGGGTTTAGCATCACTACTGTAAATAACTGTTGCTAAATTGCTTTTTGGATTCTGAAGTTCCACAACACTTGGAAGGTCAAAAAATAAATCAGTAGAAATCAGGGAAATTAAAAATAAAAGAAAAACAAAAGGCAGCCAAACTATCAACCAAGTTAGCTTTATGAAGGAAGGTGTTTTTTCTTTTGGCATGACAATATTTTTGCAAAGTTAAATTAAAACTTAATACATTAAAATTAAAGATATAATTTATTGTTTTATTTAGGAATCCAATGAATAGATTGTTTTAGGTAGCGAAACTATCAATTCCTTTAGTGAAGGCATTGTGAAAATTAAAATAATTTACTTAAGTTTGCTTTAAAATTTAGATATTATGAAAAAACTGTTACAATTAGTTGTTTTAATCTCCAGTATTTGTTATTCGCATGTTGCTTATTCTCAAGCTAATTCAAGTGCTGAACAAGATAAAAAGAAAATAGCAGAAAATAATAAACGCTTCTTTAACGAAGAAGAAGCAATAAAACAAGCTAAATCAAAGGGTATTCCGGCTTCAGACATCAAAGGATACGTTGAGTTTTTGAAAAATGACTTTTCTTCTAAAAAAGCTTTAGAACAAGCTCCTCATAAACATTCTCCTTACGAAACTACTCAAGAGTTTGAGGAAAGTGTTATTTACTTAAGTCCTAATAAGACGATGAGTGCAGGATGTCCAAACATGGGATTTGAAAATTATAATTTTACAAATTGGACTGGTGGTATCGGAACGGTTGCAACCGGAGCCGCTTTGCCAGTTTATACTTCAACAGGAGCTAGTATTATTAATTTAGCAGGAAGTAATGTGTCTGTTGTTAACACAATTAACTATCACACAATAATGACTCGTCCATCTGTTTTAAACAATATTTACCCAGCTTGTTCTTCCTTTGGATACGATAGTGTTACAACTCGTGCTGTCGGATCTACTTTAGTTTCTGACGTTCCATTTGTTAGTCCTTATAGTTTTGATCCAGTTTCAGTGAGAATGAATGGTACTAATGCTAACTACAGAGGTTGTAGATTGAAATATATTACAACCACTGCTACTAATAATAAACAGGTGATATTTAGTTATGCTTGTGTACTTCAAAATGGTGGTCATCCAGCAAATCAATCGCCTTATTTAAAAGTTGAGGTTAGAAACGAAACAACGGGAGCTATTTTACCTGGTTGTACATCTTATACATTTAATCCAGTTTCTTCATTGCCTTCTGATTCATTAAAAGTTACCGCAACACCAGGTTATTCAGGGGTTAGTTATAGAAAATGGAAGTTATATTCAGTAGATTTATCAGCGTTGCCATTAGGAACGAATGTATCAGTAAATTTTGAAGTGGGTGGTTGTACACAATCAGGTCACTGGGGTTATGCCTATGTAGATGCTGAATGCGGTGGAATTGGAACGCCTTATGCTAATATGTGTTCTGGATCCATTTTTGCAACGTTAGTTGCCCCAGCTGGTTATAATTCTTACCAATGGTTGAATCCTGCTGGTTTGCCGATTTCAGGAGCCACTAATGATACTCTTATTGTTTCTCCAGCAACTCCCGGAACTGTTTATTCAGTTCAAATGTTGTCACCAGGAGGTTGTACTTTAACTTCAACGGTTTCAATTGTATTAACAACGGTTAATATTGTAAGTATAAATGCGTTGAGTTCATGTCCAGGCGGAGCTTCTGGGTCTGCTGTTGTAGTGGCAAGTGGTAGCAACGGAATTTACACCTATCAATGGACAAGCACTTCAGGGCCTTCAACTGGGTCTATAGTCAGTACGTCACAAACGGCAACTGGTTTGGCTCCCGGGACGTATAGTGTGTTAGTTGCCTCAACAACCTGCGGTACTGCCACGGCTAGTATTTCGGTTGGGGTATCACCTCCATATTTCACGGCAGTTGGTAAGCCTTTCTGTGGCACATCTGCTTTTATTCCAGCAGGTCCGGGAAGTTCTTATGTATGGTATGGTGGTTTAACAGCTACAACACAAACATTAATTCCAGGGTCAGCTGGGTCTAATGATACTTTATATTTACCTACGGTTGCCGCAGGAAATATTTACACGGTAGTTTATACGACTTTATCTGGCTGTAAGGATTCTGTAAAATACACGATGAACCAAATACCGGGAGGTTCAACATTTATGTCAAGTATTGTAAATGTTTGTCCTGGCAATATTAATGGTGCTGCAAGTTTAAATTTAACAACACCCTTTGGAGCGCCATACAGCTATAATATTACTGGACCGGGAAATACAGTCATTTTAAATACTAGTACGGCGTCAACTGTTGCTACAGTTGGGTCTTTAGCAGCAGGAACTTATACGGCTATAGTTAATGACGGTGTATGTATTTATCGAAGCACCTTTGCTATTAATGTCATTTCAACCACCTTTACCATTATTCCTACTAATACGGTTATTTGTTTTCCTGCCGATACCGCTAAAATCAGGCTCGACTTTGGTGCCACACCACCATCAGTTTGTGGTGTTTCTCCAGCATTATGTTCAGGACCTGCTACACAGTTATTTAATACCGGACCATTTACCTCTAATAGCTCAACATCATATCCAACACCGTATGGTAATTTTTATACCTATGCTAAGCATCAGTTTTTAGTAAGATCATCAGAATTGAATGCGGCAGGCATTACAGCGGGAAAAATCTCTAGTTTGGCATTTAAAATTATTAACATGAATGCCAGTATTACCAATTATCCTAATTTTAGTATTAAGATGGGATGCACCAATTTAACCACGATGCCTACTGTTTCTTTTTCATCAGCTACCCCTTGGATTACAGGATTAACATCTGTTTATTCTGTGGCTTCTCAGCCAATTTCTTTAGGATGGGTTACTCATAATTTCTCTCAAAGTTATGTGTGGGATGGAATTTCTAATATTGTTATCGAGGTTTGTTTTGGTATGAATTCATCATCAACTTGGATTCAAAACGCATCTGTTGAATTAAAACAAATGTCGTATAATTCGACAATCTTATATAGAGAAGATGGATCGCCAGTTTGTTCAGGCCCTCAATTACCAAACAATTCGGGTGCAATGCTTAATGGAGAGAAGATGTTGCCTAATATGCGTTTTGGTTATTGCGGTGCGGCTATTTCAGCCAGTAGTTATACTGTTGCTGTAACAAGTAACGGAACTATTACAGCAAATTATGGAAATGACTCTTTAAAAATTACTCCAACATTTGTAACGCCACCAGCTGGAAATGTTCCAACTACCTATACGATTACTGTTACTAATCCGCAAGGGTTGTGTTCAGCAACTCAAACTGTTTCAATTTTGTACCCTGCAGGACCAATTAATATGTCAACCATTCCAACTTCTACAACAATTTGTGAGGGTAGTGATGTAGATTTAGCTTCAAGTGGTGCGGTAACTTATAATTGGTTTTATTATCAAAGTGGATCGTTTCTGCCTATAGCAACAACACCAAAAATAAATGTTACTCCGCCTGTAGTTGGTACTAACACCTATATTGTCACCGGTACAGCTCCTTGTGGAATACCACCTCAGACAAAAACGATCACGGTTAATGTCATTCCAAAAGCCGACTTAGTTATTACACCGTTGCAAGATGTCACGAAATGTTTAGATAAGCCGTTTACTATAACTACTGGAGTTGGTTCAACTACTCCGGGAAGTCCAGGAACACCTTATACCTATAATTGGACAACAGTTCCTCCAACTGTGTCATTAGGAACAGGATCTAGTTATGTTCAAAACACGAATGCAACTACAACTTTAGTTGTAACTGTAAATGGTAATTGTGCTAAACCAACAAGTGATACCATTGTGGTTAGTAATTTTGTGAACGATTTAGACATTGCAATTCTGGATTCCTCTGCAACTTGCGCTAATTCTCCATTTACATTGTCGAGTTTAGCTACTGGCGGTTATCCTACTTATAACTATACGTGGAATATAAATGGAAATCCTTATTTGATAGGCTCAAGCCAAAATTTAGGTTTTACAAGTCCATCAAGTTCAGGAAATTATACTATTAGCGTTAGTGTTATGGATAGTTGTGGTTATCAAAAAACAGCTTACGAGGTAATTACGGTATTGCCTCCTTGCTCAATAACCATTCCAAATGTTATTACGCCTAATGGAGATAATGTAAATGATTTCTTTGTTATTCAAAACATTGAATACCATGCTAATTCAAACTTATTAATATTTGACAGATGGGGTAAAAAAGTATACTCTAACTCTAATTATAAAAATGAGTGGAAGGCTGAAGATACAGTTGACGGAACTTACTTTTATATCTTAGATATCGTTGATGATAAAAAATACACAGGATTTATTTCCGTATTCCACGGAAAATAAAAACAAAAAAGCCTCACAAAATGTGAGGCTTTTTTGTTTTTATAAGGGTTGATTTTTAAACCATATAATTAAAAGAATCTGTCTTCAAATAAAAAACCTCTTGAATTTAAATTCAAGAGGTTTTTTTATCTGTGAGTTTTATACGGATCAAATTATTTTTTAGCTAATGCATATAATTCAGCTACTTTATCCCAGTTAATGACATTATAAAATGCTGCCATGTAATCAGGGCGTCTATTTTGATAGTTTAAATAGTAAGCATGTTCCCATACATCCATTCCTAAAATAGGAGTTCCTTTGCAGTCGGCAATATCCATTAACGGATTATCTTGATTTGGAGTTGAACATACAGCTAACTTACCATCAGCTTTTACGCATAACCAAGCCCAGCCTGATCCAAAACGAGTTGCGCCCGCTTGTGAAAAATCAGTTTTAAATTTTTCAAAGCCACCTAAATCACTTTCAAAGGCAGCTGCTAGCTCTCCTTTTGGATTTCCTCCTGCATTTGGAGCCATAACTGTCCAAAATAAGGAGTGGTTGTAATGCCCGCCACCATTATTTCTAACAGCCATTGGGTATTTTGAAATATTTTTACAAATTTCTTCAATGCTTACATTTTCTGCATCAGTCCCAGTTATGGCTGCATTTAAATTAGTAACGTAAGCTTGATGATGTTTACCATGGTGAATTTCCATGGTTTTAGTGTCGATATGAGGCTCAAGTGCGGCATGCGCATAGGCCAATTGTGGTAATTCAAATGCCATAATGGTTAGTTTTTAATGATTAGTTAATTTATAGTTGTTTTAATTGTTTGATTGCATTTGTTGGGTTTTCGTTACCAAAAACGGTGTTGCCTGCCACTAATACATCCGCGCCGCAAGAAATCAATTTATTATAATTATTAAAGTCTACTCCGCCATCAATTTCGATTAAAGCAGTTGATTTTTTATCCGTAATTAATTTTTTGAGAGCAGTTATTTTATGAAAGGTATTTTCAATAAATTTTTGTCCACCAAACCCTGGATTAACACTCATTAAACAAACTAAATCAATATCTGCAATAATATCTTCTAATAAATGTATTGGAGTGTGAGGATTAAGAGCAACGCCAGCTTTCATCCCTGCTTGTTTGATGTTTTGAATACAACGATGTAAATGGGTGCAAGCTTCAATATGAAAAGTTAAAATATCAGCACCAGCCTCTTTAAATGTTTGCGTGTATCTATCAGGATCCACAATCATTAAATGCACATCTAAAGGTTTTTTAGCATGTTTTTGAATGGCTTTTAAAACTGGGAATCCAAATGATATGTTTGGAACGAAAACGCCATCCATGATATCGATATGAAACCAATCTGCTTCTGAATTATTTATTAATTCAATGTCACGTCGTAAATTTCCGAAATCTGCTGATAATACTGAAGGTGCTATGAGGTGTGCCATCTGTTTTTATTAGACTCTAAAATTATACATAAAAATTTAGATTACATATTTTGTTTTTAACAACGAGCTAATTCTTTTAGTTAAATTTAATTCTTTGAGGTGTTAAAACAATCTCTACAAAGCGGCTCATAACTATCGGTTTCGCCAAGAAGTACTAAATTTGTTTCTGCTGTTTTTCGATGAGATATGTGCGCTAATCCTCCGCAATTCATGCAAATAGCATGAACTTTTGTAACGTATTCGGCACAAGCTAATAAACCAGGTATTGGGCCAAATGGATTTCCTTTATAATCCATATCTAAACCTGCAACGATAACTCTAACGCCACTATTTGCTAATTGGTTACAAACGTTTATTAATTCTAAATCAAAAAATTGAGCTTCATCAATACCAATCACATCCACATCGTTTGCTAACAATAAAATAGTTGAGCTTGAAGAAACAGGCGTACTCATGATTTCGTTTCCTTGATGCGAAACGACATTTTCTTCATGATAACGAGTATCAATTTGTGGTTTAAATATTTCAATTTTTTGTTTAGCAAATTGAGCGCGTTTCAAGCGACGAATAAGCTCTTCTGTTTTTCCTGAAAACATTGAGCCGCAAATGACTTCAATCCAACCTTTTTTATGGGCGCCTTGTTTAATGTTTTCTAAAAACATGGTTAATTACTATTTAAATATAAAGCTTAAAAATAATCTAAGTAAAATTAAAATACTGTATTTTTAATTCTTAATTATTCACAAGATATGCAAACTGATTTTTTATCTAAACAATTAAATTCCTCACTCCACGAATTAAAGAAAGCGATTGAGGATTTTGAAAAACACCAATCGCCGGGCAACAGTATTGCTGAGCAGCTTCATTATGCCATCACTCAAACCAATAAATTAGTTTCGGCGTATTTAGTTTTAAATGAGCATAAAAAAAATTCTTCTGAAATAGAAGTACATTCAACAACAACTCATGTTGTTTCTGTTGCGGAAGTCATTGAAGTTGAAAAGGTAAAGATTGAAGAGCCTGTTGAAGTCATCGAAGCACAAAACGTTGTTTTGGAGCCTATTCCAGCGGTTGGAATAAAGCCTGAAGTTATCGAGAGAATAAGCTTTCCAAAATTAAATATAAACATTAACGATAAATTTAGATTCATAAATGAATTGTTTTCGGGTAACGCAAACGAATATCAAATGGCTATTGAGCAATTGAACGCGACAACTAACATGCATGAGGCTACTGTGTTTTTAAATGGATTAAAAGAAATTTATGATTGGAAGGAAGACAATGAG
>CANLAV010000010.1 GCA_947487905.1 Bacteroidota bacterium
CAGCAGTGTTTGAACATCCCGCTGCATTGGTTCCTGTTACTGTATAAGACGTTGTTGAACTTGGATTTACTAAGGCTGAACCTCCTGTATAAGCATAAGTAGACGCGCCTGAAGGAATCATCGTAAATGAACTTCCATTACAAATAGATCCTGAATTAACGGCTACTGTTGGTAGTGCAATTATAGTTACAGTTGAAACTGCAGTGTTTGAACAGCCTGCAAGGTTTGTTCCTGTCACAGTATATGTTGTGTTTGTTGAAGGGCTTACAGTTGAAGTGCCGCTCGAATATGCATATGTTGAAGCTCCGCTTGGCAACATAATAAAAGATAAACCATTACAAATTGTTCCTGAATTTACTGCTACCACTGGAGTGGCATTAACAGTTACTGATGATACTGCTGTGTTTGTACAACCTGCAGCACTGGTTCCGGTTACGGTATATGTTGAATTAGTTATTGGACTCACTGCAGCAGTTCCACTTGAATATACATATGTTGATGCACCACTTGGTAGCATTGTAAATGAACTTCCATTACAGATAGAGCCTGAATTTACTGCTACTATTGGTAATGCATTAACAGTTAATATTGTGGAATTTGAACCTATGCACCCTAGTGAAGATCGTCCTGAAACAGAATAAGTAGTGGTTAAAGTTGGATTTATAACTATACTATTTGTAGTTGAACCATTTGACCAAGTAAATGATGAAATTGCTGAACTATTTGCTGTAAGGGTTGCAGAATTACCAACACAAATATTGGAAGTGCCAGTAATTGAAAGTGTTGGCGAAGGAGTAATACTTAATGAAAAAGCAGAACTATTAGAAATACAGCCTACAGAAGTTGTAATGCTAACCGAATAATTAGTAGTAACAGTTGGAGATACTGAAATTGATGAAGTATTTGCTCCATTAGACCAAGTATAAGAGGAAATAGAACTTGAAGGCAATGTAGAAGCTAAATAACGAATAATAACGACACCTGAACCACCTGAACCACCAGTTGTTGTTTGATCTGCACCGCCGCCGCCGCCGCCGCCAAGACCATTAACACCATTAAAACCATTTCCATTTAATCCTCCGTTACCGCCACCGCCAGCTCCACCAACTCCACCTGCTACAGCTCGACCTGAACCGCCACCGCCACCGCCATAAGTAATAGATGATCCTGATATAGTATACGTTAAGCCAGCACCTCCAGCTCCGCCTTGATTAGTAGTAAGTCCATTTGAACCAATGGCTCCTGCACCTCCGCCGCCACCCATACCACTACAACCGAAACCCGGACAGCTTTTATTTCCACCGTTAGTTCCTTGACCTGCAGTTCCTGTCCCTGGCGAACTTCCGCTGTTTGCACCGCCGGCACCACCACCAGAACCACCATTTCCTCCAGAACCTATACCGGAGTTTTCTTGCCCACCTCTTCCTCCACCTGTAGAAGTATATGTAAGAAAACTCGAATTCCCTCCTTGTCCTGAAACTAAAGTAACATTATCGCCGGTACTAACACCACCAACTCCTCCATTCCCAACATTGATAGGATATGAATTTGCCGTGATCGAAGTTGAACCGGTTTGAACGCCGCCGCCGCCGCCGCCGCCGCCATCTCCAGAACCGCCACCACCGCCACCGGCAAGAATTAAATATTCAACATTTAAGTTTGAAGGAGAAGTAAAAACACCATTATTTGTAAATGTATGAATTACATATGGGCCAGACGTGCTTATTACACCACCTGTTGCTTGACCAAAATTTGAAATAGATAAAACAGAATTGACTCCACTACATATTTGATTAGAAGAACTAGTAATTGAAACAATTGGGGAAGTTACAGATACGGTTGTAACTGCACTTGATGTGCACCCTGCTAAATTAGTTCCATAAACGGTATAAGTATTAATTCCGATATTAGTTGGAGACACTATCGGGGAACCACTAGAATATGTATAAGTTGAAGCACCTGTAGGAATAATTGTAAATGAACTTCCACATGAAATAGAACCACTATTACTAGTAATAGAACCACCTAGTTGTGCCCAATAGTTAAAATCTTGTCCACCGTATGTTGACCAAGAAGAAGTCGTGGGCGGTATTGCTGTAGGTGCTAATGAAATGTAAGAGACTGTTTTTGGGGATGTTGTAGTAAAAGAAACATGGTTTGAACTAGAACCACCTGAATAGGTAGCTAATATCCAGTAATTTCCAGAAGGTATAATTGTTGGTGTTATAATAGGAATAATAGTATTTCCTAAACCAACAGTTGTTGTATTTGTGTATGCAACAAGTGTTCCAACGCTACCTGAAACATCAGTGTAAATAGCCATTCGCATAACAGCATTTGTATTATTACCGTTATATCCCAACCCTGTAAGTGATCCTCCACTAGACAGAACATGTTTTGTTCCTAATAAGTAATTATTTGAAAAGTTTGTAGCGCTGGTGAAACTAGGAGGAAAGTTCCCAAATGTTGATGAACATTGGCTTTTAATTATATAAGAGAATAATAAAAATAAGGCAATTAATAAGTTTTTTTTCATTTGTAGTAGTTTTTTTTAATATCACAAAAATAATACAAAAAAAATGCAAAAAAAATCTCAAAAATAAAATATTCGGTGAATAGGCGGAATGAGTCGGGGAATACTTTGGAAATAATATTCACCTAACAATTAAATGATAATAGAGCTACTTAAATAATTTAAAGTATAATAACCATGCCTAAATTTAAAGAAGTAATTGAAATCTAAGTTTATTTCAGACTGATAGTTTTTTGAAGAGGATTAGGATTTATTTGCAGGAAAATTAAATCGCTCGTAAAATAAATTTAATTTTTCTTACAACCAATTTAATTATTTTTTTCATCATTATAATAATTCAGCTTACCACAGAATATATAACCGAGTAGAGAAAATTATTATTTATTCCTTCTGTTTTTTTCTTTGATAATTAAACCTAACTCTCTTCCGGTTTGTCCTTTAACAGAGGTGTTCTCTTGAGCTCTACGAATTAAATAAGGTAATACTTCTTTAACTGGACCATAGGGAACATATTTAGAAACGTTGTACCCTGCAATTGCTAGGTTGTAACTAATGTGATCACTCATTCCCAATAATTGAGAAAAATAAATTCGTTTATCATGGCTAGAAACTGCGTATTTATTCATTAATTCAACCAAATACAAACTACTTTTTTCATTATGAGTTCCTGCGCACAAGCCCATCATATCCATGTTTTTTATACATTCTAATAAAGCTAAATTGTAATCAATGTCTGAACTTTCTTTGTCTTTATGTATCGGTGAATCGTATTTTTTTTCACCTGCACGTTCACGTTCTTTTTCCATGTAGGCTCCACGTACTAATTTAGCTCCGACATGAATGTGATGTTGTTTAGCATTAGCAATCGTTGTTTTTAAATAATCTAGTCTATCATGTCTATACATTTGAAATGTATTATAAACAATGGCTTTCTCTTTATTAAATAACAACATATTTGAATTAGCTAAATCATCAATGGCTGACTGAATCCAACTTTCTTCTGCATCAATAAAAATAGCTTGATTTGCTTTAAAGGCTTCTTCGCAAATTAAATTAACACGGTGCTGAACGCGCTCAAATTCTTTTGTTTCACGATCAGACAAAAATTCTTTAGCGCTAACTTTTATCAATAAATCAAAGCGAGCTAATCCCGTTACTTTAAATACACAAAACGGAATATGTTCATTGTGTTTAGCTTTATGAATGGTTTCAATGGTTTCTTTCAAACATGCATCAAAATCGTTTTCACTTTCTTTTCCTTCTACACTGTAATCCAATATTGTTCCAATATGATACTTGCCTAATTCGGCTATGGTTTTATCGCACTCTTCAATATTTTCACCGCCAACGAACTGTTTAAAAATAGTTGATTTTATAAGTCCTTTAAATCCAATATTCAATCCTAATGGTGCTAACTTTGCTGAAACATTGACCAATGATGGGTTTCCAACCATTTTAAATAACCAATATGAGCGATTTAAATCAAAGTTTGTTTTGCCTTTAAAAGCATTTTCGGTGTTATCAAAAGAAATCATAGTTTCTAGTTTAGTTTTAAAACTGTGAATTTAAGGAAAGTTTTGGAAGTTTTGAAAGGTTAATATTTCGCAAACTGATAAAAATAATATTACTTTTGCGTATGCTTGTAGCCGATTTAATAACTGATGAAATACCTCCATTAAAACTAACTGATTCCATTGAATTAGCATTGGATTGGATGGAACAATTTAAAGTTTCGCATTTAGCTGTTGTAAAAGGTAAAGAACTCATTGGCTTAGTTTCCGAGCATGATTTGATTGATTATCAAAATCCTGAAGAATCCATTGAACAATTAAAAACGCCATTACTTAAGCCTATTATTCATAATTACCAACATACGTATGATTTATTAAAGTTAATGATGTCTTTCAACCTAACACTAATACCAGTTTTAGATGACAAAGAACTTTACAAAGGTTGTATTACTCTGAAAGGATTGCTGCAAAATATTTCGACTATGGCTTCTGTTCAAGATCCAGGTGGTGTCATTGTATTAGAAGTAAATCAAGTCGATTATTCATTAGCGCAAATTTCTAGTATCATTGAAGGTAATGATGCGAAAATTTTAAGTTGCCATGTTTCTTCCTTACCGGATAGTACAAAAGTTGAAGTGACATTAAAAATAAATGTAGAAGATCTATCTCGTATTTTGCAAACGTTTAATCGTTATAATTACTTAGTTAAAGCATCCTTTCAGCATACAGATTTTAGTGGTGGCATGAAAAATAAACTCGATGAATTTTTACACTTTCTTAATATTTAAAAAAATAAGGAATGACAATAGCCGTATACGCGCGAAATACAAAGGATAATTTTTCGAGTTACCTCGAACAATTAATTGTATTAGCTGAAATTGAAAATTTCAAAATTGTTATTTATAAACCGTATTTAGATTTTTTAAATCAAACATCAAATTTACCTTATGTACTAAAATGCTTTTCAACATCTGAAGAATTAATTTCCGTTGCAGATGTTGTAATTTCTTTAGGAGGTGATGGCACCATGCTTGAAACACTTGCCTTTGTTAGGAAATCTGGCATACCAGTATTAGGAGTCAACACAGGTCGATTAGGTTTTTTAGCCACTGTTTATAAAGAAGATTTTGCACTAGCTCTTCAACTGTTAACAAAAGAAAAATACACTTTAGATAAAAGAGAATTAATTGTTTTAGAAAATAAACAATCCGAATTCAATAATTTAAACTACGCCTTAAACGAATTCACCATCCATAAAAAAGAATCGAGTGCTATGATCAACATCGATACATTTGTTGACGGTGTTTTTTTAAATTCCTATTTTGCTGATGGATTAATTATATCTACACCAACTGGCTCCACAGCTTATTCATTAAGTTGTGGTGGACCTATTATGGTTCCTGATTCTGAAAATTTTATTATTACACCAATTGCTCCGCATAATTTAAATGTTAGACCTATCATTATTTCTAATCATAAAACATTGAGTTTTAAAGTAAGTGGTCGTAATGAAAGTTTTAACGCTTCTTTAGATTCGCGATCAATGACATTAAAAAACAATTCAGAATTAGTGATTAAAAAAGCTGATTTTAAATTCAACTTGATCAATTTAGAAGGACAACATTTCTTTGAAACCCTTCGAAATAAATTACTTTGGGGTATAGACAAAAGACACTAATCGTGTTATCTTATTTTTAATTTTCAAAAAAAACAAAACCTCATATCTAAAGGTTTCGTATATTTACAAAAAACAGGTTCGTTTCATCGCTCTTAAATTTTAAGGGAGGAAAGTCCGGGCAACACAGAGCAATATGCCATTTGAAAAAGTGGGTACGTCAATAGGAATATAGCGTAACAGATAGTGTCGCAGAAAACCAGGTAGCCTTAAGTAATTAAGGTCATAGTGAAAATGTGAGGTAAGAGCTCACATGCGTAGTTAGTAATAATTACACAGGACAAACCTCTTATGTTGTAAGGCCATGTAAACTTTAATTTTGTGGCTGCTCGCTGCAATAACTTCGGTTATATTAAAGAGGGTAGGCTGCATAGATAAATGATGAAAGTTCTGCTTGCAGAAAACAGAACCCGGCTTATAGAACCTGTTTTTTATTTTAATTATTAGTATGTAGGATTTCTGCTTAACAACACATGGATTTTGAACTAACCAATTACGATCTGTTATCAAATTACAATTTATTTGTACTCATTGGATTAGCCATTACTGCTTTTATTTCAGGCTTTATTGATGCCGTAGTAGGTGGAGGTGGCTTAATTCAAATTCCTTATTTACTTATTTCATTTCCGAAAATGCCTTTGCCAATGATGTTTGGCACCAATAAAATTTCTGCTCTTGCAGGTACATCCATTGCTGCCTTTAAGTATGCAAAAAAAATAACGTTTAATTTTAGATTGCTGTTTATCATTTCATTGAGTTGTTTTATTGCCTCTTATTTTGGAGCAAAAACTGTAAGTCGAATTGATGCTAGTCTATTAAAACCAATTATTCTTGTTGCATTAATTGTTATAGCCGTTTATACTTTTTTTAAAAAGAATTTAGGCTCTGTTGAAACGAAAACACTATCACTAAAAAAACAAATGATTTACGGATCAGGAATCGGTCTGATGGTTGGCTTTTACGATGGATTCTTCGGTCCTGGAACTGGGAGCTTTTTTGTTTTAGGATTTGTTATCATATTAGGATTCGATTTTTTGAAAGCATCGGCCTATTCTAAAATAGTTAATTGTGTTACCAATATTTCAGCCCTTACTGTATTTATAAATCAAGGTAATTATATTTTACCATTAGCTATTTTATTGGCTGTATTTAATGTGACAGGCAGTTTTATTGGTAGTTCTTTAGCCTTAAAAAATGGGAATGGTTTTGTTCGCGTGTTTTTTTTAATCATCGTTTCAGTGATGATATTAAAATATGGATATGATATTTTATCAGTGTATAATTAAGATTCATTAAACAATTTTTCTACGCTAAACATTTCATCACGTAATCTAGCAGCCTCCATAAAATCCATTTCTTTTGAAGCACGTAACATAGCTGTTTTTAGTTTAGTCATTTGCTTTTTCAATTCATCCTTGCTCATGTATTTAACAACAGGATCTGCAGCTGCTGTATAACTATCACTATCCACATAAGTCATCACTAATTTTCCATTATAACTAACTTCAATACCATGATCGTGTGGTTGACTTATTGCTTTTTTTCCTGCCTGTTTTGGAGTAATTCCATTTTTATAATTGTACTCAATTTGTTTTTTTCTTCTACGTTCAGTTTCATTAATGGTTATTTGCATACTGTCCGTCATTTTATCAGCATACATAATAACTCTGCCATTCACGTTGCGCGCTGCCCTACCCGATGTTTGAACTAAACTTCTTACGTTTCTTAAAAACCCTTCTTTATCAGCGTCTAAAATGCAAACCAACGACACTTCTGGTAAATCTAATCCTTCTCGTAACAAATTAATTCCGATTAAAACATCAAACATACCAACACGTAATTGACGTAAAATTTCAATACGTTCTAATGTATCAACTTCGCTATGAATATAACGACACCGAATTTTTAATTTCGTTAAATATTTTGACAACTCCTCTGCCATACGTTTAGTCAGTGTTGTAACTAAAATCCGCTCATCTTTCTCAATCGTTTTATGAATCTCATCCAACAAATCATCCACCTGATTTGCGCTTGGTCGCACTTCAATAATTGGATCTAAAATGCCTGTCGGACGAACTAATTGTTCAACAATCACACCTTCTGATTTTTCTAATTCATACTCTGCCGGCGTTGCTGAAATATAGATGGCTTGATTAATTAAACTTTCAAACTCTTCGAATTTGAGCGGACGATTATCAAAAGCAGATGGTAATCTAAAACCGTATTCGACTAAATTTTGTTTACGAGAATAATCGCCGCCAAACATCGCTCTAATTTGAGGAATGGTCGCATGACTCTCATCAATCATAATGACGTAATCATCTGGAAAATAATCCATCAAACAAAAAGGACGCGTACCTGGTTGTCTGCCATCCATGTATCTCGAATAATTTTCTATCCCACTGCAATATCCTAATTCACGCATCATTTCCAAATCGTAATTCACACGCTCTTCAATACGCTTAGCTTCTAATTCTTTACCTTGCGATTTTAGAAATTCAACGTGTTTTACTAAATCTTCTTGAATAAGAATCATTGCTTTCTCTAACGTATCGGGTGCTGTTACAAAAATATTAGCGGGATAAATAGTAAAGGCGTCAAATTGTTTAATAATCGATCCATTTTTATCATCAAACGTTTCTATAGATTCAATTTCATCGCCAAAAAAACAAATTCTTACGCTATAATCTGCATACGACAAACTAATATCAACCGTATCTCCTTTTACTCTAAAAGTACTACGCTTAAACTCTTCGGTTGTTCGAGAATATAATGCATTAACTAATTGATGTAGAAATTTATTACGAGAAATAACTTGTCCAACTGAAATACTGATAATGGTTGATTTAAAATCAGTAGGATTCCCCATACCATAAATACAAGAAACAGAACAAACTACAATGACGTCTCTCCTACCCGATAATAAAGCAGAAGTAGCACTTAGCCGTAATTTTTCAATTTCGTCATTGATTTGTAAATCTTTTTCAATGTAAGTTCCAGTCGTTGGTAAAAAAGCCTCTGGTTGATAATAATCATAATAACTGACAAAATATTCTACAGCATTATCAGGAAAAAATTGTTTGAATTCACTATATAATTGTGCTGCTAATGTTTTATTATGACTCAAAATAAGCGTTGGCTTATTTAATTGTTGAATCACATTAGCAGCGGTAAACGTTTTTCCGGAGCCTGTTACACCAAGTAATACTTGATGTTTTGTTTCATGCTGCAAACCTTCAACCAGTTGCTTAATAGCGGTTGGTTGATCACCTGTGGGTTGAAATTCGGAAATGAGATTAAATGACACTTTACAAAGATAAGATTTTTACTCACGTGAAAAATAGAACAAAAAAACTCCCTCTTGTAATTAAGAGGGAGTTTTTGTTAAGTTAAAATCAAAGAATTATTGTTTGATTAATTTTCCAATTTTAATTGTGTTAATGTTATACAATACTTTAAAAGTATAAATACCATTATCTAAATTAAAAATATTAATTGAGTTTAATTCGCTAGTCAAAACATGTTTTACAACTAATTTACCTAACGCATCATAAACTTCTAATGAAGAGTTTTTAGATAATTCTGAAGTTAAATTAATGTTTACTATTCCAGAAGTTGGACTAGGATATACAGAAATTGAATTAGAAACAGCTTCATTAATTCCTGTGCAAGGACTAACATTAACTGTTACATTTCCATTTCCAACACAACCATTTGTTCCAATTGAACTTACAGTATAAGTAGATGTAACTGTTGGAGAAACTGAAACAGACATAGTTGTTGCACCTGTATTCCAAGTATAAGTTGTTGCAGAAGACGATGCTGTTAATATTGCATTTCCTCCAACACAAATTAATGAACTTGAACTTGTTGCTGAAACTAAAGGACTTGCACTTACTGTTACTGAACTAACAGTACTGCCTACACAACCTAATGTGCTAGTACCAGTTACTGTATAAGTTGCTGTTGCCGTTGGGCTTACAACACTTCCGCTAGAATAAGTATAAGAACTTGCACCACTTCCTGAAATTGTAAATGAACTACCTGAACAAATTGTTCCGCTATTAGCAGTAATTGTAGGTAAAGCATTTACTGTTACAGTTGCAACTGCAGTGTTTGAACTTACACAACCTAAAGAACTTGTTCCCGTAACACTATAATTTGTATTAGCTGTTGGGCTAACAACTGCTGAACCTCCAGAATAGGTATAAGTGTTTGCTCCGCTTGGCGAAAGTGTATAAGAACCGCCTGAACAAATTGCGCCACTTGTAACTGAAACTGTTGGTTTTGCATTAACTGTTACTGTAACTGAGGTACGAGAAACTGAAGTGCAAGCAACTCCTCCTAAATAGGTAATTATAACGGAGCCATTTCCTAAATTTACACCTGCAGTATTTATCTGACTAGTTCCAGAATTAAAAGATCCGCCACCACCAGCTCTTTCAGGATTACCAGGAGTTCCGCAAGCACCAGCGCCACCAGAATAACCTCCTCCAGCTCCACCGCCCCACCAAGATCCTACGTTATCTCGAGCGCCGCCGCCGCCGCCGAATCCACCTCCAACAAGACCTGTTCCGCCAGCCCCTCCATTTAAAAAAGCATAGCCAAAAGCTGGATCACTAGCCGTTCCATTAGTTAAAAAACCGCCGCCGCCGCCGCCGCCGCCGCCGCCGCCAGAACCATTACCGCCGTTTCCAGCTGTTCCTGGTAAATAGGTTTGAAGACCAACAGTTGGCCAACCACCATATGCAACCTGTCCATTAGCTGTAGTTGTTCCATCACATGTACTTGAGAGTAATGTAGAACTGCCTCCACCACCAGCAACAATTAATGGTGTAGTTCCAATTACTACAAAAGCACCTCCACCTCCACTAGTTGCAGGAATTGTAGTTAATCCTTGTTGGCCAACTAATATTTTTAAAACTTGGCCTGCTGTTAAAGAAAAAGTACCTCTAATAGATGCTCCTTTTCCGCCTGCTGAACCACCACCTTGGGCACCCCTTGCCTCAATAGAATAATTACCCGTTGCAGGGATTGTAAATTGTTGAATACCAGCAACTACAGTAACTGATCCGTTTAAGTTTGTTGTAAGATAGGCTGCTGTTATTTGCGACGCTGTCGGCCCTACAGATCCTATTGCACCAGCATTAGTAAATGTGTATGTTGATGAAGCGGAAGCAAATGATTCTGCATAATAAGTTGTAGTAGTAGTTGGGCTAATTGCAAAATTAGCCGCACTAGCACTTGAACCAATAGCAACACCACCAACCGGAACTGTAAACCAATTAATAGATGCCCCTGATGCAGTTGCATTTATTGAAGTTGTTGCACCTGCGCATATAACGCTTGGAGTAGCCGTAACTAAAGTTGGAGTGGGACATTGTGCACTTGCTGAATTAATTGCGAGAGCAATCAATCCAACCGAAAATAAATTGTAGATTCTTTTCATGTCTTTTTGTATTTTAGTTTAATTTAATAATCTAATATAGTAGATTTTTTGTATTCCAAAATAATATTGTAATTAAATTCGACAAAGTGCTTCTATTTTTCCACCAATGAGTTTTTTTTGTTACAAAACCACTTTCAAAATAGCTTTGTTTTCATTAAAAAGAAAAACCCTCAATTGCAATTGGGGGTTTTTAAATAAAAATTTAAACTAAGATTTATTGTTTTATTATTTTTATTGCTTGCTGTTTAGCTCCTTGTATTCCATGTTATTCTATCCTTTAATATTTCTCATAATTTCGTCTAGTTGCGCCATATCCTTACAACGTACTTCACGTGCTTTTGAACCTTCAAATTGTCCAATAATACCTGCTGCTTCTAACTGATCTACAATTCTACCAGCACGGTTATATCCCAATTTTAATTTACGTTGTAAAAATGAAGCTGAACCTTGTTGAAACTGAACAACTAATTTTGCAGCATCATCAAACATTTTATCACGTTCACTTAAATCAATTTGTTCTTTTCCTCCTTCGCCATCTTCACCAACATATTCTGGTAATAAAAAAGCAGAAGGATAAGCTCTTTGCGAACCAATGAATTCAGTAATTTTTTCTGCTTCAGGTGTATCAACAAATGCACATTGAATACGAATTAAATCATTTCCTGTACTCAACAACATATCACCTCGACCGATTAATTGTTCAGCACCACCAGCATCTAAAATGGTTCGCGAATCAATTTTGCTCGTAACTCTAAATGCAATACGCGCAGGGAAATTGGCTTTAATAGTTCCTGTAATAATATTAACTGACGGACGTTGCGTAGCAATAATTAAATGTATACCAATAGCTCTGGCCAATTGAGCCAAACGTGCAATTGGTGTTTCAACTTCTTTACCAGCAGTCATGATTAAATCAGCAAACTCATCCACAACTAAAACAATGTATGGTAAATATTTATGACCTTCGTTTGGATTTAACTTACGATTAATGAATTTAACGTTGTACTCTTTAATATTACGAACTTGGGCATCTTGTAATAATGCATAACGGTTATCCATTTCAATACACAACGAATTTAAGGTATGAATAACCTTTGTGTTATCTGTAATAATCGCTTCTTCGGAGTTTGGAAGTTTTGCTAAAAAATGACGTTCAATTTTATTAAACAAGGTTAACTCTACTTTTTTAGGATCAACCAACACAAATTTAATTTGAGCAGGATGTTTTTTGTATAGCAACGAAACTAAAATGGCATTTAAACCAACCGACTTTCCTTGCCCTGTGGCTCCAGCCATTAATAAGTGTGGCATTTTTGCTAAGTCAGCAATAAAAATTTCGTTATTAATGGTTTTACCTAATGCAATTGGTAAATCGTGTGTTGTGTTTTGAAATTTTTCGGAAGCAATGATGTTTCTCATCGGTACCATTTCAGGTGTTTGATTAGGAACTTCAATACCTATTGTTCCTCTACCTGGAATTGGAGCGATGATACGAATACCTAAGGCTGCTAAACTTAACGCAATATCATCTTCTAAGTTTTTAATTTTAGAAATACGCACACCAGGCGCTGGTACAATTTCATACAATGTAACGGTTGGGCCAACAGTTGCCGAAATACGTTCAATTTCTATTCCGTAATTTTTAAGTGTTTTTACAATTCTATCTTTATTGGCAACAAGCTCTTCATTATTTACTTTTCCATTACCAGTTCCATAATCAATAAGCAATTCAGGACTTGGAAATTGATAATGACCTAAATCAAGTGTTGGATCGTATTGACCAAACTCTTCAACTAACATGGCTGCTTTAATTTCATCGTCTAATGTGATTTGATTGATTTGAGGTTCTTCCTTCGCAAACTCAGGCTCTGCAACTAATTCATCAGCACTCGGATTTACAATTTCAAATTCTAAGTCTTTTTTCACTACGTGTTGGGGTTCAATGGGCAGAATATCAAAATCAACACTTTCCGATTCTTCACTAACGGTTTCTTGCGTTTCAGTTTCTAAAACTGATTCAGAACTTTTAGTAATGACTTCATAAATAAAAGGCTCATCTTCTTCATCGTTAGTTAACACTTTTTCTTTCGTCGTATCGTAAACTGTGGTTGCGTGAGGGTTGATTGTATTATGATAGGTTTCATTTAATTCATCTTCAATCTTGTCTTCGTTATCTAATGAAGGAATTACATCTTTTTTAATTTTAAAGGACATGTTAATACTTAAAACTAAAAATGCCAACATTGCAAATACAATCACTGCAATTGTTCCGAAAGCACCAACATAATTAGTTATTTCTTGGCTCCAGATATAACCATATCCTCCACCCAAATAAAATAATTTATCATGAAATACAAAGGACAAAGTAACGCTCAACCATACCATGATAAATAACCATTTGGCATTAAATAATGATGGTTTTGAAAATTGTTTTCCAATTAATTTTTGAACGCCATATATTACCAATACAGGCACTAAAATAAATGAAGAAACTCCAAACCATTTGTACATAAATAAATGAGAAGCGAGCGCTCCAAATTTACCTAACCAATTATAAACCTTAACATCAGGAGCGAAAAAATTTGCCAAATCCGCTACTTTATCTTGGTCCAAATGATTATTACCTTGATGCCAAATAATAATATATGAAACACAAGAAATTAAAATAAAAACACCACTCGCGATAAGTAATAATCCGATAAGTTTTTGGGTACGTTCGTTTTGGTATATTTCAACACCCTTTTGCCAACGTTCTCTGTATGTTAAACTAGGTTCGGTATTTTCTTTTTTTGATTCTACTTTCTTTTGCGAATCAGCTTTAGAAACTTTTGATTTATTTTTTGTGCTTGAAGTAATTGTTTCTTCAATATCATTTTTACCAACCACATTTGAATCCATCACAGTTTCATCAACGGGTTTTTCTCTGAATTTATTTTTTGCTATTGCCATGCTTATATCTAATAAATGTAAAGCAAAGGCTCAACTGAAAATAGGTTAATTAGAAATGTTTTAAACTTTGAAATGTTTAAAATAGACTATAGATAACCCTGATATTTTATGATTCAAAAGGATTTTTGATTGTCAGAAAAATAACAAAAGGATTTCTATTTCAATTAAAACTAAAATAAAACTGAAATGCCCTAGCCCCGATTGAAGCGGCATCCTTTTTGCCTTTATTTCAAAGGTAAAAAGATATAGCGGAAAGCGGGAAAAAGCTTCAAAAAACTAAATAACAGGAATAGATTCAATGACTTCAATACCCACAAAACCATCTTCGGTTAAAGCATTTGGAGTAACGATTATTAATTTATTAACTAAGGCTTCATTAAAAGGGTGTGCTATTTTCAAATAGTTTTCGGTAAAGCCATACATCGTTCCATTTTTATTTTCATGTTCAAATAAAACTGTAAAAGGTTTATTCAAATTTTGCTCATAAAAATGTCTCAACTTTTTTGCAGATAAAATTCGTAACATTTTATTTCTGCGTTTCCGTTCACTCATGTCAACAGCACCAGCTAAATGAATTGCTTCTGTGTTATCTCTTTCGCTATAAGTAAACACATGTAAATATGAAATATCTAATTCATTTAAAAAGCGATACGTTTCATTAAAATGCTCTAATGTTTCACCTGGAAAGCCAACAATAACGTCAACACCAATGCAACAGTGCGGCATCAATGCTTTTATTTTTGATACGCGTTCTTGATACAACTCTGTTTTATATCGGCGTTTCATTAATGCTAAAATATCATTGCTTCCACTTTGTAAAGGAACATGAAAATGTGAGGCAAAGTGCTTGGATTGTGCCACAAATTCTATTACCTCGTCTTTTAATAAATTTGGTTCAATGCTCGAAATCCGAATGCGCTCAATACCTTCAACGTTATCGAGTGCTTGTACTAAATCTAAAAAATTATATTCTTTTCGTTTTTTAGTTTCTAAATCGATTTCAATTCCATAGCCAAAATCACCTAAATTTACTCCCGTTAAAACAATTTCTTTCACACCAGAATCTGCAATTTTTTTGGCGTTAGCCACAGCATTTTCTAATGTGTCACTTCTACTCTTTCCTCGAGCTAATGGTATGGTACAAAATGTGCATCTGTAATCACAACCATCTTGAACTTTTAAAAACGAACGTGTTCTATCACCTGCCGAAAATGAACCTTCAAAGGTATGAACATCAGAAATTTCGCAATTATGAATGTGCGTGTGCGTATGTTTTCCAGTATGAGAAATGTAATTTAATAATTTAAATTTTTCGGAAGCTCCTAGTACAACATCAACGCCTTCAATATTCGAAATTTCATCTGGTTTTAATTGGGCATAACATCCAACAACAGCAATAAAGGTTTCTGGATTTTTTGAAAGTGCTTGTTTGACAATTTGCTTACATTCTTTATCCGCATTTTCAGTCACAGAGCACGTGTTTATCACACACACGTCTGCACCTTGTTCCATAGCGACTTTAACAAACCCTTTTTCTTGCATTAACCGAGCTATGGTTGATGTTTCCGAAAAATTAAGTTTACAACCTAATGTATGAAATGATACGGTTTTTCCTTGAAATGGCATGGCGCAAAGATAAGATATTTTAAGGGTAAAAAAAACTTAACAAATGTCAGGTTTCAAGCTAATTAGTTTCTACTTACCAATTAGTTTATTTCTTTGAACTAAATATAATATTGATGAAAAATAAGGTACGCAAAACATTGATGACACCCAAAAAGATTTATTATAGATATTGTGTTTAAGCATATCTGTAAATATTATTACCCAGGTCAATAAGAATAGCATTAACCCAGCGATCAAAAGTACTTGAGAAAGTTCCCAATGCATTAGCTTGGTAAATAAAGCAACAAATATCAATAGGCCGTTTCCGATTACTAAAACCCAAATTGTTTTAATGCTAATTTTAAAATCTTGATTTTCCATATTACACTAAAAAACTAATTCCTTTTTTTTGAATGCAAAAAAGAAACCACCAAACACGCCTGCTAAAACTAATAAGGAACCAATTAAAGCAATGCTGTTTCCAGTTTTATAAACCGTTGGTTCAAACTTAAATTCTACTTTATGCTTTCCTGCTGGTATTTCCATGCCACGCAGTACATAATCCACACAAGTGTGAGGTGTTAATTTGCCATCAATGTAGGCATTCCAACCTTTTGGATAATAAATTTCAGAGAAAACAGCAAAACCTTTTTCTTTTGTATCAGCTTCGTAAACTAAATCATTTGGCTTGTACGACTGTAAGGTAATCTTACCCGTATTGTTATAACTAGCAGCAACCGTTGCTAACTCTTTATTTTTTTGCTGAAGAATAATATCACGTTTTGTGTTAATACTATGTAAACCAACAATTTCGGAATCAGGACTTGACACTACTTTTACATTTTTGATAAACCACGCATTGCCGTTGGTTGTTTTATTTTCAATTGGAATGATAGCATCCTTGGTTGGGAGTAAAATATATTTGGTGTTCAACATATTCAATACACCTAATTTAGCCGTTAAAATTTGCATCAAGGAATCACTTTGAGCCGAGGTATTAATATCTTGATAAAAGGTTTTTATTTCACCGTCAATATGATGATCGATAATTTCTTGATACTTTCTCAATTTAGCACCATGATATCCTCCAATGGATTTATGGTAATAAGAAGTTGTAGCATCGTTAAATGGAGATACTGATAAATTTAAAACTCTAAAGTCTAACTCTTTATCTGCCAACAACACTTCATCGGCTGGTGTTTTTTGTGGAGGCGCATTGTACATGGACTTTGAAACGAAATTTTCTTTATTCAAATATCGAAATGCAACGGGCCATAAATCAGCAACCATAAATATTGCCAATGATATGTATAATAATTCTTTACTTAATTTCTTCAATAAAAATAAAAATAAAAACAACGCAGCTAGTGCTATAAATATAGCAGAACGACGCGCATCACTTTTGAAAATGGCTTCACGTGCTTTAGATAAATTAGTTAAAAAATCAGGCATAAAGGCTGAAATCTGTGCGGCGTCAGCGCCACTTTGTCCAAATTGATTGGCGATTTGTGTTTCTTCGCCTTCAGGAATAAATGAATTGGTAAGGCTTGGCATAAAAGCGCTAATCAAACAAAAACCACCAATAACCGCTACTGAAATAATTACTATTTTTTTAATATCAATGAGTTTAGATGAGAATGGTAATTTGACCTGCTCTCCTTTTTCAACAAGCTTAATAAATTGATTAATTGCTAATACAGCTAATAATGGTATCGTTAATTCGGCAATAATTAAAATCATGGATACCGCTCGAAATTTATTATAACCTGGAACAAAATCCATAAATACAGATGTTAAGCCCATGAAATTTTTTCCCCATGATAAGGCAATTGATAAAAGTGTTGCTAATAACAAAGCCCATTTAATTGGATGATCAATGATAAACAAACCTAAAAAAGCTAATAACATGACAATAGCTCCAATATAAACTGGTCCGCTTGTAAATGGCTGCGTGCCAAAATAGGCGCTACTACTAGCCACTTGTTCTCGCATTTGACTGTCAACAGCTTTTAACGCATCTTTATCGGCGTTTCCAATAGCGGCCGAAGGACCTCCTTTAAAATCAGGGATTAATAAAGTTCCTGTTTCGCCAACACCATAACTCCATTGGGTGGCGTAATCTTTGTCTAAGCCTGAAGTAGATATAGAACCTTTACTTTTTCCGCTTGCATCAATCGTTAATTCTGATTTACCACGAATGGTGTAATTTCCATATTCGTATGTAGCCAATAGATTACCGGCATTTGGCAAAATACTGACTAGCGTTGATCCTATAAAAAGAGCCGTAGCCATAAAAAATGGTTTTAAGTTCTTTTGTTTGAATGCATAAATACCATAACTCAAAATAACTAATCCAAACAACATAAATCCATAATACGAAATTTGAACGTGATTGGCATTTAACTCTAACGCCATGAATAATAAAGTGACAGCAAATCCGAGCCAATGTTTACCCCGCATTAATAAAATAATCCCTCCTAATGTTGGGGCTAAATAACCAATGGCGTTTGCTTTTGAATTATGACCTGCTTCTAATATGATGTAAAAATAAGATGAGAAACCATAAGCTAAAGCACCAACAATGGCGAGCCAAGGGTTAATCTGTAAACATAATAATAAGATGAAAAAACCAAAGAAATATAAAAACACATATCCACTTGGATGTGGCATATAAATATGAAAAACTCTATCAATATTATTTAACCAATTACCTGGATATTGTGTTGAAATTTGATATGCTGGCATTCCACCAAACATAGAATTTGTCCACAAAGGCTCCGTATGTTCAGTATTTCTGTACTCTGTAGCTTCTTGAGCCATTCCTTTAAATCGAACAATATCACCTTGCATTAATGTTTTACCTGAAAACATTGGGCTAAATTGTATTACATTAATAATGGCGAATAATACAATTGCAACTGCATACGGTAGGTATTTTTTTAAATTCATTGGACGTTTGGTTTTAAAATAAATGTAATACTATTTTTTAAAATTAGATTAAGCTCATGCAAAAATAATAACGAATAAGAGAATGAATATTTAAGTAGAAAGATTATCGGCTAAATACACCTTGAGTTTATCCTCACCCCATTTATGTTCAAGACTTATTAAATTTTTGGCATCCACAAAAGGCGTTGGTTTGTTATGAACCGTAATACGAATGAAATGATGGATAAATGTTCCAAGTGCAATATGGCAGGGCTTTATATCACCTACTTCTAAACTTCTTTTTTTAGTACGAACGTATAAATCAAAATCAGCAGCTTGTATTTGCTCGTCCCATAAACCAATTTTAGCAATAGCACTTCTTTTTATAAAAACTGTATTACCAACAAATCCTTCAACAATTTGATATTTAAATTCGTTAAATCTTTTATTGCAAAATGAATTCCAATTACCATACATCAATTTGTGCATCAAAACATATTTCTGAGGATTGTTTGGAAAGAGATTCACTAAAAATTTAATCACGCCCCATTTCTTTCTGATGCGTTTTGTTTTTACTAAACTTTCTATTCTTTCAATGCCGCAAGAGGTAACCACTTCAAGATGATTTAATTCAGCCGTCTTAAGCAAATTTTCATCCCAATTTGGAGATACAATGATGTCATTATTTAAAAAGAACAAATCATCTGTTGTGGCTTTTTCAATACCCCTATTTTGAGAAACAGGATAAGAGAAATTTTCTTTATTTTTAATAACAATAGCACCATTTTGTTCAAAGAATTCTGCGCTTCCGTCAGTGGAAGCGTTATCGATAATGATTAATTCGAAAGGATTTTTGGTGTTTTTTTTCAAGAATGATAAAAAGACTTTGTTTATCTCAATACCGTTATGAATTGCTGTTATTATGCTAATCATTAAATTATAAATGCTAAATTTACAAAAATAAATTAATTTATCAGCTATTTAAACTTTATTTGTAAAATTAGCAACATTTGTTACTATGAAATTATTTTTCAGAATTTTAGCGTACTCTAAACCTTATCCAGCTTATTTAATACCATACATTTTTTTTACAGTGTTTGCTATTATTTTTGGAGTGCTCAATTTTGGTATATTAATTCCTTTACTCGATTATTTATTTAATCCAGAAAATAGCATTAAGGTTGTTAATGAATTGCCATCATTTAGTTTATCGTCCAATTATTTTAAACAATTATTAGATTACTTTACCTACCAATTTGGTGGAGAAGACAAACAAAAGGCATTACTCGTTATGTGTATCGTCATTGGTATTTGCGTGTTTTTATCAAATGTGTTTAAATACTTATCGCAATATGTTTTAACAAAAGTAAGAACGAAATTAGTTTACAATCTCAAAGAAGCGCTTTACGAAAAAATAATTCGTTTAGATATGGGCTTTTTTACCAGTTCGAAAAAAGGTAATTTATTATCTATTATTTCAACGGATGTTCATGAAATTGAAAACTCGATTGTGGGCAGTATTCAAGTGGTATTTAGAGAACCTTTTGTGATTATTTCTTATTTCATTTTATTATTTTCTATTTCAACCAAACTTACCTTATTTTCAATTATTTATTTTCCAATTGTAGGTGTTGTCATTGCTTTAATCACAAAATCATTACGAAAAAAAATGGGGCAATTGATGTTTTTACAAGGCGATTTATTAAGCTTAGTTGAGGAAACTATTTCAAACATACGCGTGATTAAAGCATTTAATAATATTCCTTTCTTTTCTAAAAAATTTGATAGAGAAAATGAAAAATACAAAAATTTATCGCGTTCAATTATCAATAAAAGAGAATTATCTTCTCCGATTTCCGAAGTATTAGGCGTATCAGCAGTTGTTGGCTTAATTATATACGGTGGAAGTTTAGTATTAAACAATACCGGTGAATTAAGTGGCTCCCAATTTCTAACTTATTTAGTTGTTTTTGCAATGATATTAGGACCTGCAAAAAACATAACGGTGGCGATTGCCAATATTCAAAAAGGATTGGCATCAGGTGATCGTATTTTTGAAATAATTGATACAGAAATTCAAATTAAAAATAATGAACATGCACAAGCCATTTCAGTTTTTAAAGATCAAATAGAATTCAAAAACGTATCTTTCAGTTATAAAAAAGGCGATGAAGGGTTCGTATTAAAAAATATTAGTTTAAATTTAAAATGTGGTAAAACAATTGCATTAGTTGGACAAAGTGGAAGTGGAAAAACAACTTTAGCTGATATGATTCCACGTTTTTATGATACAGATTTAGGTGAAATAAAAATTGATGGCATCAATATTAAATCAATTGATATAGAAAGTTTAAGAAATCAAATTGGTGTGGTGACTCAAGAAAGTATTTTATTTAATGACACCATTGAAAATAATATTTCATTTGGATTAAAAAACACCACTAAAGAACAAATCATTGAAGCCGCCAAAATTGCCAACGCCCATCAATTTATCATGGAGCAAGCCGACGGTTATCAAACAAATATTGGTGATAGAGGAGGAAAATTAAGTGGAGGGCAACGCCAACGAATAAGCATTGCCAGAGCTATTTTAAAAAATCCACCTATATTAATTTTAGATGAAGCTACCAGTGCGCTTGATACTGAAAGTGAAAGATTGGTTCAAGATGCTTTAACAAAATTAATGGAAAACAGAACAAGCATTGTGATTGCTCATCGATTAAGCACCATCATTAATGCGGATGAAATCATTGTATTAGACAAAGGTGAAATTATAGAAAAAGGTTCGCATGATGAACTGCTTTTAAAACAAGGCATTTACAAGAAACTGTTTGACATGCAAAATTTCAAATAATAAAAAAATTATGATAAGATTAGGACAAACCAATATTTTAAAAATTATTAGAGATACGCCGGTTGGTTTATTTTTAGGGGAAGATGATTCAGAAGTTGTATTGTTGCCAAAAAAATTCATAGAACCTGGCTTTGATGTCAATACTGAAATTGAAGTGTTTATTTATAAAGATTCGAACGATCGCATCATCGCAACACGTTTAAAGCCTTATGTTGAAATTAATCATTTTGCTTTTTTAAACGTAAGTGATACGAATCAATACGGTGCATTCTTAGATTGGGGTTTAGAGAAAGATTTATTTGTTCCGTTTAAAGAACAAAAAAGAAAAATGGAAGTGGGAAGAAATTATGTTGTATTTGTTTACATCGATGAAGCTTCAGATAGAATTGTAGCTTCAAGCAAAGTCAATAAATTTATCAGTAACGAAACCTTAGAAGTTGAACAAGCTGAAGAAGTTGATTTATTGGTTTATGATGAAACACCTTTAGGATTTACCTGCATCATCAATGGTATTCATAAAGGACTTATTTATCACAATGAAATTTTTCAAGATGTCATAGTTGGTGATGAATTAAAAGGATACATCAAAGCGATTAGAGAAGGGAATTTAATTGATTTAAGTTTACAAAAAATAGGTTTTAAACATGTACTTTCATCAACAGATACTATTTTAGAATTTTTAAAAGCAAACGAAGGGTTTATGCCTTATACAGACAAGACATCACCTGATATCATTGAAAGAAAATTCAACATGAGTAAGTCAACGTTCAAAAAAACAATCGGTATTTTATACAGACAGCGTAAAGTGACCTTAGAAGAAAATGGGGTAAGACTTATAGATGGAAGTGATGAAAAAATATAATGACCTATTAGAAATAATAAAAGTCTTTTGTTCGTTTATATAATGGTAAAATCCAACCAAATCGAAAGCCATTAATCACATCTAACCTTTTTTCAGTATCAGGTAATCCAGTATTATAATTAAAGCCTCTTAAACTGGTAGTAAAACCCTCGTGAAATTCAAAGCCGGCATAAAAATTAACTAAGCGATTATTGCTAAAGTATTTGTAACCGATAAACTGTGATAACTCAAATCCACCAGTAAGATGGTCGTATCCTTTTTGTAAATCACCAGACACAGCTGCTACTTTTTTACTAGCATCATACATTTTTACTTTATGCAACATGTAACCCCCGCCTACTGTAAAAAACAATCCTGAATTTGGATTAGGGCCTAGTTTATTAAAAAGATAACCAACATGTGCACATATGTTCCAACCTCGATGAGTTAATCTCAAATCAGCCGGATAACCTTCATTATCAACCACAAAACCATCTGAATTTTTAATAGACGAAATCACATCTTCTTTAACTGACCGTCCAAAAACATAACTTCCTTCTACACCAAACAACACATTATGTTTTGTTTTCCAGGTAAATGATCCACCTGCACTCAAATTTGGTCCGAATCGATTGGCTAAATCATTTTGTGGAATCTGTCCGCTTAAATGAACCCCAACCATTAAAATACGAAAAGCAGAATCTTTTACGGACTGAGCTAAAACAGTATTTGTTAAAGCATTTACAATTAGAATGGCTATGAGAGCGTATTTTTTCAACGACATAAATATATTGATTTTTTAATAAGCAAAACGAAATAACATCCAAAACTTTAGAATGTTAATTGTTTATCCTAATAATTATTATAAATAAGTTTAAATTCGTACCAAAAAAATACTATGTCAGATTTTTCAAAACATAAATTCGGAACCAAAGCTATTCATGCTGGTGCAGAACCTGATCCAACAACTGGTGCAATCATGACACCAATTTTTCAAACTTCAACATACGTTCAAGAATCGCCTGGAACCAATAAAGGTTATGGTTATGCACGTGGTAAAAATCCAACAAGAACAGCATTACAAACCAATATTGCTGCCTTAGAAAACGGAAAACATGCCTTATGTTTTAGTAGCGGAATGGGTGCTACTGATGCTGTTATGAAATTATTACGTCCAGGAGATGAAGTTATTACAGGTGATGATTTATATGGTGGTTCATACAGGATGTTTACACAAATATTTGCTCATTACGGCATCAAATTTCACTTCATTAATTTGACTAATGCAGATAATATTAAAAACTACATCAATGCAAACACTAAATTAATTTGGGTTGAAACGCCTACAAATCCTACGATGCAAATTGTAGATATTGAAGCGTGTTCTGCAATCTCAAAAGCTAATAATTTAACGTTAGTGATTGATAATACATTTGCATCACCTTATTTACAAAACCCCTTAGCGTTAGGTGCTGATATTGTTATGCATTCTGCCACAAAATATTTAGGTGGCCACAGCGACGTTGTTATGGGTGCCTTAATTACAAATGATGATGCTATTTTTGATAAATTATATTTTATTTTAAATAGCTGTGGAGCAAATCCTGGTCCAATGGATTGTTTTCTAGTGATGCGAGGGATTAAAACCTTGCATTTACGCATGGAACGCCATTGCTCAAATGGTAGAAAAATTGCTGAGTATTTTAAAACACATCCTAAAATTGAAAAAGTATATTGGCCAGGATTTACCGATCATCCAAATCACTTAATTGCTAAAAAACAAATGAAAGATTTTGGTGGTATGATTTCAATTGTGCTTAAAGGAGCAAGTCTTGAAGACACTTTTAAAATCGCCTCTTCATTCAAGGTTTTTTCATTAGCAGAATCATTAGGTGGTGTTGAATCCTTAATAAATCATCCAGCTACTATGACGCACGCCTCCATACCAAAAGCAGAAAGAGATAAAGCAGGAGTTGTAGAAAATTTACTAAGACTAAGCGTTGGAGTAGAAGATGTAGAAGATTTATTAGAAGATTTAAAACAAGCCTTGAGCTAAACAAACATTCAAAATCTGTTGTGTAAAAAAACACAACAGATTTTAAGAAGTGTCTCTGTTCATACAAAGCACGATATTTAATCATGTATAAACTATCCATCGTCAACTATTATAACACAACGCCATTTTTATTTGGTATAAATAATAGTTCTATAAAAAATGAACTTCAAATTGAACTTGATATACCAAGTGTCTGTGCTCAAAAATTAAAAAACAAAACGGTTGACATTGGCTTAGTGCCTGTTGCTGTTTTGCCAGAATTATCATCCTATCATATCATTACAAATTACTGCATTGGAGCAAATGGTAAGGTTGACAGTGTAAAACTTTTTTCAGAAAAACCACTGGATGAGTTAACTCATATTTTGCTAGATTACCAATCAAAAACTTCGGTAGCGTTAGTGCAAGTATTGAATAAACATTTTTGGAAAAAGAATATTCAATTTATTGATGCAAAAGAAGGGTTTGAAAATCAAATTAATGGCACAACTGGAGCTGTAATAATTGGAGATAGGACTTTTGGCTTAACTAAATATCCGTATCAAATAGATTTAGCAGAAGAATGGGTAAAACATACAAATTTACCTTTTGTATTTGCAGCTTGGGTAAGTAATATTGAATTGCCACCTGATTTTATTGAGCGCTTTAGTGATGCTTTAGCTTTTGGTATAGCAAATATTGATGAAGCCATTTCACAAAACCCAAAAAAAATTGATGGTTTTGATGCCGTTGATTATTTTAAAAATAAAATCTCTTACAATCTTTCAGAAGAAAAAAAATTAGGATTAAAAACATTTTTAAATTTAATCTAACAGCGCGTTTTATTCGCCCTGAGAAATGACTTTCGGCACTTTAAAATAATCAGAATCTTTTCGTGGTGCATTTTTTAAAGCATCTTTCTGATTTAATGTTTCAACAGGAATATCTTCGCGCATCACATTAAACTCGTCAGTCATATAAATTAAAGGTTCAACACCTTCTGTGTCCAACTCGTTTAATTTATCAATAAAAGTAAGCATACGGTTCATGTCGTTTGCAATTTCAGCTTTCGCATCATCTGTAAATTCAAGTCGTGCTAAATGAGCTACCTCATCCACTGTTTTTATATCAATTTTATTTGCCATTGTATTTAATTAAAGTGTGTTGAATTAAGTTAAAAATGGTTTCTTTTAAAGCGTCCACATCTTGATCGGTTAAACCTTTTGTTTGTATGGGTTCGAGTACAATTGTTTTAGCAATACCGCAACAACCATTAGATTTAAAATAACCACCATTTTCGAGTAATTGTTTATGATTTAAATTCACAATGGGTACAATTGGTACTTGCTTATCAATGGCTAATTTAAATGCGCCATTTTTAAACGGCATCAATTTTGGTTGCTTCGGAATAGTGCCTTCAGGAAAAATAACCATACTACGACCTTTATCAATTTCGTTTCCTGCCGACGTAAATGCTTTATGAGCATCTATCCTACTCGTCCGTTTTACAGGAATATCCATGCCTTTAAAAAAAGTTCTAAATAAAGGAGCCTTCAACAATTCTGATTTTCCCATGTAAATGGCTAAATGATCTATATAAAATGTGCTTAAAACAATATCTAAATATGATGTATGGTTGGCCACAAAAACGCATGGCTGCGGCATTTTTTTCGATTTAGATTCAAACACTAATTTTGGAATGATACCTGAACCAAAAGCGATACAAAACGACCATATGCGTTTCAAAAAAAAAGCTGCTTCGAGTTTTTTTGTTTTTATAGCTATAAAGAAAAAGGGATACAATACTAAAAACGATATTGCAAACACGAAAAAAAACCATGTTTTCCAAATGGGTGCAAATAGGCGTTTTACTAAATTCATGTGGCAAAGATAACATTTTTTAAAAAACAAGGCGTGTTGCCCATACTAGCCGTTATTTATTTAAAAATACTATACAGGCTATTTTATGTATTATTTAAAATCAAATGTTAATTTTACAACCAAATGACATCGACAAATCTTAACATATCTATACTAAATGCCGGAAAAAAATTTGGCACTGATTGGATTTTTAGAAAATTAGATTTAGAAATAAAACCCTTTGATAAAATAGCGATTTTAGGTTTAAACGGTTCGGGTAAATCAACTTTATTACAAGCACTTTCGGGATACCTCACATTAAACGAAGGCAACATATTCTTTACACTAAATGGGCAACCTATTGATTCAGAGATAATGTATCGATACTGTAGTTATGCCTCGCCGTATTTAGAATTAATTGAAGATTTTACACTAGCGGAACTTATCACGCACACGCAGATTTACAAAGCTTTTGTCAATGCTCTGTCAGTTCAAGAAGTTATTGAACTTTCAGGACTATCAGAACATCAGCATAAATTTATTCATCAATTTTCAAGTGGAATGAAGCAACGTTTAAAATTAACGCTTGCTATTTTAGCCGATGCACCTGTTTTATTGCTTGATGAACCAACCTCTAATTTAGACGTTCAAGTGATACAATGGTACCAAACCATGATTCAAAATTATGCCCAAGATAAAACCATCATGGTGTGCTCTAATTCTATTAAAGAAGAATATCATTTTTGTTCGAAAACTATTTTGATGGAAGACTATAAATCGATAAAAAAAACCTCAACAAAATAATTTTGTAATTAAAAATTATTTCTTATACTTGTACTGTTAATATAACAATCTACTAATATCTGTGTAGATAATAATCAAAAACCACTATTATAAAATTAGTAACCTCTTATCATTATTTTTCCATTTAACTTAACATTGTATGTTTGAAGTATTAGATTTAAGTAGCAGAGCTTTGCCTCAGCTAAAAGACATTAGTAAACAATTTGGCATTGACGCAAAAGGATTGGGAAAACCAGAATTAGTATTAGCAATTGTTGATGCGCAAATGGCAAACCCTGATTTAGCAAGCAAAATAACTGCAGAGTTCCCTAAAAAAGATACAATTAAACCTGAAAAATCTTCGGATGCAAAAGTTAAAAAACCTCGTATTCAAAAAGTTGTTGAAACAGATTTACCAACTGAAAAAATAACTTCAGAATTTAAAACTGAATTACAATCTAACATTGAACAACCTGCGCCAACTGAACCAATTTCGGAATTAAAACCCGTTATTGAAAAAATAGAAACAGAAAAAGTCATTTCTCATCCTAAACCTGTTCACAATCATCAAAACCAAAATAGAAACCAAAATCCGAATCAAAACCCTAATCAAAACCCTAATCAAAATAGACCAAATCCAAACCAAACTAAAAACCCCAATCAAAATCAGCCTAAACACAACCATCCGCAATATACTAACGAAAAATCGCAGGCTGAACACGAATCGAAACCTGTTATAAATAATGATTTTGCCATTAATATTGAAACAGAAGAAAAACAATTATCAGTAGACGGAATGGAATCTAACGAATCAAAAGATTCGAAAGAAAATGATAATAAACATTTACCAAAACCAGAAAGAGTGTATTACAATTTTGATGGTATTGCAATTGGTGAAGGTGTATTAGAAATGATGCCTGATGGTTATGGTTTTTTAAGAAGTTCAGATTATAATTATTTAAGTTCGCCCGATGATATTTATGTATCACAAGCACAAGTAAAATTATTTGGATTAAAAACAGGCGACGTTGTAAGAGGTGGCATTAGACCTCCAAAAGACGGAGAGAAATTTTTCCCCTTAGTAAAGGTTGAAGAAATTAATGGAAGAGAACCTTCTTTTGTAAGAGATAGAGTTCCCTTTGATTATTTAACACCTTTATTCCCTGATCAAAAATTAAAATTAACTGGTCATCCAACACAAACTAATAGCACACGTATCATTGATATGTTTGCACCTATTGGAAAAGGACAACGTGGTTTAATTGTTGCACAACCAAAAACGGGTAAAACTGTTTTATTAAAAGACATCGCTAACGCGATTGCCTATAACCATCCAGAAGTATATTTAATTATTTTATTAATTGATGAACGACCTGAAGAGGTTACAGATATGGCACGTAGCGTAAAAGCTGAAGTTGTATCATCAACATTTGATGAGCCAGCAGAAAAACACGTGAAGATTGCCAACATTGTTTTGGAAAAAGCAAAACGTATGGTAGAATGTGGGCACGATGTTGTGATTCTTTTAGATAGTATTACACGTATGGCTCGTGCTTACAATACAGTAGCACCAAGCAGCGGAAAAGTATTATCGGGCGGTGTAGAAGCGAATGCATTGCAAAAACCAAAACGTTTTTTTGGTGCAGCCCGTAAAATCGAAAATGGTGGTTCATTAACTATTATTGCAACAGCCTTAACAGATACTGGATCAAAAATGGACGAAGTTATTTTTGAAGAATTTAAAGGAACAGGAAATATGGAATTGCAATTGGATCGTAAAATTGCTAATCGTCGTATTTTTCCTGCTGTTGATTTATCTTCTTCGAGTACACGACGTGATGATTTATTGTTAAGCAAAGAAACCTTGCAACGCCTTTGGGTATTGAGAAAACATTTAGCCGACATGAATCCTATTGAAGCGATGGAGTTTTTGTTAAATCAAATTAGTAAAACCCAAACTAACGAAGAATTTTTAATTGGCATGAACCGTTAATTTTTTGACATTTAAATTTACAGTATGATAAAATTAAAACCATTTTTATTCCCAACTATCTACAGTGCACTTTGTATTATTTCTACATTAATGGCATTTTATGGTGGACACAGTAAATACATCAATACCATTAGTATTATCGGTTGGTTATTGATTATTCCATTTTGTGTGATGGCGATGATTTATGCAAAAAAAACACAATACAATAATATCATTGGAGGTAAAGACGCTGTAAAAGAAGGGTTTAAATTTATTGTGTATAGCACTATTCTACTTGTTATTTTTCAAGCCATATTTTTTACACTGGATTTTAAAGCTTACAAAATTGATTTCATACAAACCTATGGTGTTGATTTAGCAAAAGCACAAATAATAAGCGGACATTTAAAAATTACAGAAGCCCAAATTCCTAAATTAATCCAGCAAGAAATTGAACAAATTACTTTGTTTAAAGAATGCACCAGCATTGTATTTAAAAATTTATTTTTAGGTACCATTACGGCAATTGTTACGGCCGTTACCATTCGTGGTAATTTTAAATTTTAATTTAGAGACTTCTTAACAACCAGATTATTTATACTAATTTGGGCGTTGCCGTCGGCCCAGGCTTTTCGTTGCAATCTTTTTTCGTTCCTCAAATTTACATTCTTAATTTAATATCAGCTACCTGTAAATTAAATATTTTTTAACGTATTAAAACAAATAGAAAAACGTTTTGAGTGCGTTGCCTTCGGCCCAGGCTTTTCGTTGCAATCTTTTTTTCGTTCCTCAAAAAGGATTTTCACTGCAATCCTTAACGTGTGTTTACGTTCTTAATTTAGTATCCCCAGTTTGTAAATTAAATATTCTTTAACCCATTTATGCCAATTGAAATAAATTATTTGGGCGTTGCCTTCGGCCCAGGCTTTTCGTTGCAATCTTTTTTTCGTTCCTCAAAAAGAATTTTCACTACAATCCTTAACGCGTGTTTACTTTAAAATTTTTAAGGTCATTTGATTCTATTAAAAAAAATGTAAATTTAAGATATGAAACACTTTTTGATATTAATTTTATTTACAAGCATTTTGATATCTTGCAAAAAAGATACAGAAATTATAAATAACCCAACACCTCCAATTATAAATAATCTTATTTGTAATCCGAGTTTTGAAATTAGCGGGCATGGAAGTTTAAACTGTTGGAAAATAGTTAAGGACTTTACAACTTTTCCTGACACTTTTTCAACTATAGTACCAACAAATGGAGGTCAATTTTCGTTACGCTTAGATGGAATAAAGCATGTTGGCTGGGCCCCATTCGCTGAAACCTATATTACTAATCTTTCAGGGCTAAAAGTCATTTCCCTTTCCGCATATGTTATGTCCTTATATGGTGGTCAATCTATTGATCTGACTTTAGAGCATATAAGGGGAGGTTTAGTAATTAATAGTAAATCAGATTACCATTGGGCTTTCAGTGGTTGGAGAAAGTTTACTGTGTTAGATACACTTTCTGTGAATAACGATGACTCTTTAAGAGTCAAAATTATTCAAAATAACGGACAAAATAGTGGAGCATATATTGACTTAGTTGAACTGACGACTAATTAAAACTTAACACTTACACATTTTTCCAGAACAAATTGATGGTCACATCAATGCTTTAATTAAATATCATTCTAAATAATAAGACCAAAATAAATTAGATGTTTTATTATGCCTTATTTTTTCGTGGTAATAGTGAAAAAATATATTTTAAATTATATTTATAAATAAAAAAATTACATTTGATATAATTGAATTTTAATAATTAAAGTAAGATCCAAAAACACTGTCCTTTTTAAACAACTTTTTTTCTTAAACTAAAATTATACTGTATGATGAAATATATTCTATTAAGCATTATTATTATTTGCACAAAAAGTTATGCTCAAATCATTTTTGGAACAAACAATTACATAGAATATCGCCAAGGTAATTTACCGATTATCATTTCAGTGCCACATGGTGGAAATATGACTCCTTCATCCATTCCAAATAGAACATGTAATAGCGCTGTTACGGTAACGGATGCGAATACCATAGAATTAGCAAGACAAATTGATTCGGCTTTTGTTAATGCCACAGGCTGCCATCCTTATGTAATTTATTGTCATTTACATCGTTCGAAATTAGATTGCAATAGAAATATAGCAGACGGAGCTTGCGGAAACGCCGAAGCTGAAACAGCATGGAATGAATTTAATAATTTTATTAATTCGGCTCAAAGCCTTGCTCAAAGTCAATTTGGAGGAAAAGCGTTATACATAGATTTGCACGGGCACGGCAATTCTATACAACGTTTAGAATTAGGTTATTTATTGTATGATACTGAACTCGCAAATACAGATAGTGTTTTAAATACGAGCGAGTATGTTGGCTATAGCTCCATTCAAAATTTAGTTGCCACTAATGTAAATGCTTATACGCATTCCCAATTGTTAAGAGGCCCTTTTGCTTTAGGAACTTTATTAGGCAATGCGGGATATCCATCCGTGCCGAGTCAACAAATTCCTTTTCCTGGCACTACAACCAATTATTTCAGTGGTGGTTATAATACAGCCCATCACACCAGTTACGTGACAGGTAATACTGTAAATGGTTTGCAAATGGAATGTAATTATGCAAATGTGCGCGATAGTTATTTGAATCGCAAATTATTTTCAGATTCATTAGTTTCTGTCATTCAAAAATTTTTAGTTAAACATCAAACTATTAACTTCTCAAATTGTACCTTAACCTCTATAGAACCTGTAAAGCCATTAGATGATTTACTCATCTCACCAAATCCAGCTAAAGATTATATTCAGATATCATATAACAATAGTGTTACTGATTTTGAAATTGAAATCATAAACACATTAGGACAAACCGTTTTTAAAACACAAAACCAAACCATACTTAATATAGAAAAATTTGAGAGAGGTTTATATGTTATTAAACTAACTGATCAACATAAAAATACCAAGATTCAAAAAGTTTTATTTCAATAAAAGGTTGTTAGCCTATGTTGGTCTTATCACCAACGTATAAATTAAACATTAGTCGCACCAACAAAATCAGTTTTAAAAAAATTTAAATTAAATTTGTTGGTGATAACACCAACCATAGCATAAAAGCATGCTCAATCCCAAAAAAAATTAATACTTTTTAATTATAAAACAATTCAATACTTATGTTGTTTTACTTAAAAATCGTATCATTACAGTGATGGAAAACATGAATAAAAAAGGATTTGCATTTAAAACCTACGAGGCGCCTTTCATTTCTCCTTTCGATAAACTATTCGATATTTTTAAGGAATTGATTGTAACAACCTCAGGCGATTTTAATGAAGCCATTGATTGGTTGCGCCTATTGGATAAAGAATATAAACTCACCGATGAAAAATATACTGTCGACGATTTTATTGAAGACCTCAAACAAAAAGGATACATCAAACAAGACGTAAAACCTGATGGTTCAGGAGGAATGGCTATCACCTCAAAAACAGAACGAGCGATTCGACAAGATGCACTCGACCAAATTTTCGGAAAGTTAAAACGTTCTGGCAATGGAAATCATAAAACTAAATATGCTGGTAATGGTGATGAACAAACGGGTGAATTTAGAGCCTACAATTTTGGCGATTCGATAGATAATATTTCACTAACCGAAAGTTTACGCAATGCTCAAATAAATAATGGCGTTGACGATTTTACCCTTACCGAAAATGACCTAGTAGTTGAAGATGCCCAATATAAAGCTCAAATGAGCACTGTATTGATGATAGACATAAGTCATAGCATGATTTTATATGGCGAAGATAGAATTACACCCGCCAAAAAAGTAGCGATGGCGTTAGCCCAACTCATAACCACACGTTACCCAAAAGATACCATTGATATTTTAGTATTTGGAAATGACGCTTGGTCAATTCCCATTAAAGACCTCCCCTATTTAAGCGTTGGTCCTTACCATACCAATACGGTTGCTGGTTTGCAATTGGCCATGGATATTTTGCGAAGAAAACGAAATACCAATAAACAAATTTTTATGATCACCGATGGAAAACCAAGTTGTGTGAAAGAAAAAGACGGTCGGTATTACATGAATAGCAACGGATTAGATCCATACATCGTAGAACAATGTTATAACCAAGCACAGCAAGCGCGTAAATTACACATTCCAATTACTACGTTTATGATTGCGCGTGATGCTTACTTGCAAGAGTTTGTAGATAATTTTACGGTGGCCAATCAAGGCAAAGCCTTTTATACCGGCATAAAAGGATTAGGTGAAATGATATTTGAAGATTACGAAACTAACAGAAAAAAGAAATTAAAATAACGATTATGAAAATTGAAAATATAAATACACTTGGCGCACTTAAAAAATCAGGCTATGTTTCGAAAACCATCAAAGATGAATTAAGAAACAATTTAAGAGAGAAAATAAAATCAGGTAAACCTGTTTTTGAAGGAGTACATGGATTTGAAAATACAGTGATACCAGAATTGGAAAGAGCCATCTTATCGCGTCATAATATTAATCTACTAGGCCTACGCGGACAAGCAAAAACGAGGTTGGCAAGAAAGATGGTTGAGTTATTGGATGAGTTTATGCCCATCGTAGAAGGCTCAGAAATAAACGACGATCCATTGAATCCCATTTCACGTTTTGCAAAAGAATTGATTGCAGAAAAAAAAGATAAAACACCGATAACTTGGATTCATAGAAACGATCGTTTTTTTGAAAAGCTTGCCACGCCTGATGTTACTGTAGCCGATATTATTGGAGACGTTGATCCCATTAAAGCAGCTAATTTAAAACTGTCCTATGCCGACGATAGAGTCATTCATTATGGCATGATACCAAGAGCCAACCGTTGCATATTTGTGATTAATGAATTACCCGATTTACAAGCAAGGATACAAGTAGCCTTATTTAATATATTGCAAGAAGGAGATGTGCAAATAAGAGGTTATAAAGTGAGACTTCCACTCGACATGCAATTTGTGTTTACGGCAAATCCTGAAGATTACACCAATAGAGGAAGTATCGTAACGCCATTAAAAGATAGAATAGGTTCACAAATATTAAC
>CANLAV010000011.1 GCA_947487905.1 Bacteroidota bacterium
AGATTATACCCTTCAAAAATAGTCCCAGATGGATTACCTTCGTTATTATATAGTTGTTTATAGTTTCTATTAATTTTTAGCGATGTAAAAGCCATTTCATTTTCAGGAATCCCATTTTTCTTTAAAAAAGATTTTACCGCTTCAATGTCGTTTTTTATTAATGCATTTGATTCAGCTAAGGTGCCCGCATTTCTAGAAAACGTGGCATTCCAGACAATTAAATCCGAATCAAAGTTTTGAGTTCCTAGGCCGGTCACGCCGATATTATTATAAGAAACGTGCGTTGTTTGCCATGCAGAACTTAGCTTTGCTCCAATAAAAATTAGTGCTACTGCAATAATAGACGATGAAATTATTTTTGACGTTTTCATAGTATTTAAATGGTATTAAAACAAAAAATTTCTTTCCTATTAAAAAGAAAGAAATTTTAAAATAGTTATATTATTAGTGCAATTATTTTTTCAAATAATCAGCTACTAGTTCATTTTGAACAATTTCCTCTCTAAATGCATAAGCACCAGTTTTTGGTGACTTAATAACTTTAATTACTTTAGTAAAGCTATTTCCTTTACCAGTTTTTAGTGTTGCAACTACTTTCTTTGCCATTGTATCTTAGTTTTAATGGGTTATTTAATCTCTTTATGAGTTGTCATTTTTTTCAAGATCGGGTTGTATTTTTTTAATTCAATACGATCAGGAGTATTTTTTTTGTTTTTAGTAGTAATGTAACGAGACGTTCCATGTTTACCACTGTCTTTGTGCTCTGTGCACTCTAAAATTACTTGAATTCTATTTCCTTTTTTTGCCATTTTCGTTGGTATATTATAATTTAGACTAAGCTAAAATGCCGTTTTCTACAGCGTCTTTTAAGCAAGCGTAAATTCCTTTTTTATTAATATTTTTAATTGCAGAAGTTGATACACGAAGTGTAACCCACTCACCAGTTTCTGGGATAAAAAACTTTTTAGTTTTTAAATTTACTTTGAACTGACGAGGTGTTTTAGCGTTTGAAAACGAAACGTTGTTTCCTTTCATCGCCTTTTTTCCAGTTAATTGACAAATACGTGACATGTTATTTTATTCTCTTTAAATTGTTATTCCTCTTAAAATAGGGACGCAAATATAGTATTCTTTTTTTAATCAACAAAATAATGTTGGTTTATTTCTAAAATAATATACTTGCGTCCAAAAATAGTTGTTTATGTTGAGTACTGAATATGATTCAGTATTCAACAAATTTCATTATTTAGTCTTTGGTAAAGCGTCCGCGTCTTTCTCCGCCTTCTGACGAGCCTCCAAATGGTCTATCGCCTGATGGTTTATTTTCGCCTCCTTCACGAGAACTTACAAACGGTTTACGTTCGCCACTTCCATAAGTTTTACGTTCGCCTGAAGTTCTTTCTCCACCATATGATTTACGCTCTCCACTTCTTTCTCCACCACCATATGATTTACGCTCTCCACTTCTTTCACCACCACCGTATGATTTACGCTCTCCACTTCTTTCTCCACCGCCATAAGATTTACGTTCTCCACTTCTTTCTCCTCCACCGTAAGAACGGCGTTCTCCACCACCATATGATTTACGTTCTCCGCTTCTTTCTCCACCACCGTATGAACGACGTTGACCATCTTCTCTTGAACCACCACCATAAGAACGTTTTTCTCCGTATCCTCCTGAAGGTTTTGCCTTAGATACTTCAAAAGAAATACCACGGCCATTAAATTCAATGCCGGCTTTATTTAAAGCTAGTAAGGGGTCAACAAATTTATTTTCAGTTTCAAAAAACGAGAAACTATTTTTAACATCAATGTTAAAAATCATACGTGCTTGAATATTTGAAATTTCAACTAAGAAATCTTTGATAGAATTTTTATTAAACCCATCTAATACACCCATATTAACGAAGAAGCGAGTTGTTTTACCATTACTTCCGCCATCATTGCCCATGTTTAAATCTTGAGAATTTTGATAGTAATTATAGAAACGGTTAAACTCTTCAGAAATAAATCGTTTAATTAATTCTTCTTTCGTTAAATCTTTTAACTCTTCGTAAATTTTTGGAAGGTATTTTTCAATTTCATCATCTTTTACTTCTACATTATGTAATTTAGTCACTAAATGAAATAATTGTTTTTCGCAAACTGCTACACCATCAGGAACATCAGCTTTTACAAAGGTATTGCCCATAATGCGTTCAATATCTCTGATTTTACCTTGTTCACGGGGCGTTACAATAGCGATAGCAATACCTGATTTTCCTGCTCTTCCTGTTCTACCTGAACGGTGCGTGTAGTTTTCAGCTTCTTCTGGTAAATTGTAATTAATAACATGAGTTACATTATTCACGTCAATTCCACGAGCTGCAACATCTGTTGCAACAAGCATCTGTAAGGTACGACTACGGAATCGTTTCATTACTAAATCACGTTGAGCTTGCGATAAATCTCCATGAATAGCATCTGCGTTGTAACCATCTTTAATTAAGTTATCTGCTACTTCTTGCGTTTCAGCTTTAGTACGGCAAAAAACAATTCCAAATATATCTGGGTAAAAATCAGCAATACGTTTTAATGCGGCGTATCTATCACGTTGGTTAACTGTGTAATAAATATGCTCAATGGTATCAGCACCTTGATTTTTCTTTCCAACACTAATTTCTAATGGAGATTCCATGTATTTGCTTGCAATACGCTCAACTTCGCGAGGCATTGTTGCAGAAAATAACCATGTGTTTTTTGTTGGAGGTGTATTACTTAAAATTAAATCTAAATCATCTTTAAAACCCATGTTTAGCATTTCGTCTGCTTCATCAAGCACAACAATATCTACATGCGATAAATCCATGGCCTTACGATCAATTAAATCGATTAAACGGCCTGGTGTAGCTACAACAACTTGTGAGCCATTTTTTAAATCACGGATTTGACCCATAATTGGCGCCCCACCATAAACAGCTGTTACTTTTAAACCACCTAAATATTTTGAATAATTTATTAAGTCTTTACTAATTTGCACACATAATTCACGAGTTGGCGCTAATATAAGTGTTTGTGTAAAACGAGATGTTAAATCTAATTTTGATAATAATGGTAAACCAAAGGCTGCGGTTTTTCCTGTTCCTGTTTGCGCTAAAGCTACTAAATCAGATGATTTGTCTTTTAATTGCGCGATTGTTTGTTCTTGAATGGGAGTTGGACTTTCGAAGCCCATCTCAGTTACGGCTTTAAGGAGCATTGGCTCCAAGCCTAAGTCTTGAAATGTCATTTTTTGTTTTTTTATTTTGATTAATACTAGCTGCTCTATTGATTTAATTTCCGCAGTAGCTGTGATTATCCTTGCCGACGTCTGGCTAAATCACAATGGTATGGATGCAAATATTAAATCTTTTGCGCGACAAATGTAATACTAATTTAGTTAATAACAAAATATTAACAAAAATAATGATAGAATAGATTAAAAAAACCCTTATTCATTAAATGAATAAGGGTTTTTACATGATTTTAAGCGATAATTACTTTTTAATGGCTTTGTTTTCTGCTTCCATTTGAGCAATAATGTCTTTTACTTGCTCTGTTCCTATACGTTTTGCTTTGATACGTTTATTTTTATCTAATACATATATCACAGGAGTTGAATAAATATCATATTTTTCTTTGATATTATTGATATGAATGCCATCATAAACATTAATCCAATCTAATTTATTTTCTATAATGTATTTGCGATATTTATCGTATTCATGTTGTGTGTATACACTAAATACTTTTACGTCTTTTTTATCTTTTAATAACGCATGGTATTCTTCTAGTAATTTTGGTATTTCTGTTTTGCAATGACCGCAATCAACGTCCCAAAATACTAGCACTAGGTATTCAGCTTTAACCGACGACATGGTAACAAATTGTTGTGCAAGATTTTGAATGTTATCATAGTATAGTTTTGTAGCACCAGCACTTGTTTTCACGGTATCAAAGCCCATTTTCGCTATTGATTTATGACCAACTGTATCAATCATTAATAAATCTGGAGCGATGTTTCCTAATAATATTGGTTTTAAGATATCACCTCTTTTCTCAATGTTATCGATTGTTTTATCATCATAAATTCCTTTTGCTTTTCCAGTTCTGAAATATGTATCGATAATATGAACAAATACTTTGTCAAATCCCATTACCTTTGATGATTCATAAGTTGGGGTGAAATAAGCCAATAGAAACATGTTCATTTTTGACCCTTGTTTTGTTTTACTCATCATTCTATCAATTTCAACATTAATCGAATCTGGATTCTGAATAACAACACTATTAAAATATTTTTTTACTCTATCGGCAAAAAAAGGCGTACGCATCATTCCATCATCTTCAAAATTTAAACCATCCCAATAATGTGCTTTGTAGTAATTATACACATACATACTGTCAGGTCTACCGTTAGATGCTTTCGGGATGTCTTTTGCTTCTTTTTCTGATTTTAATTTAATCACATCACCTACAAAAGTGCCTGTATGTTCATCCATGAATTTTTTTTCAAATGCAATAACGCTTTCGTTTAATTCTTTCGTTTTGTCATTTATAAATTTAGTTGAATCCTCCTTTTTCATGCCAACAGTTTTTGTCCTGAAGTCTGTGAATTCAATATTTTTGGCGGTAATGAATTTGATGTAAGAGAAAAAATCATCATTTTGTTTTGAGTTCGAACATTTCAATGTTTTTACTAAATCATTGGCATCAGTAGATAGTTGAAGTTTTTGATCTTTGTCATCAATAAAGAAATCAAAATAACGCGCTTTTTCCTGGCTTACTAAATAGTAAACACCTTTATCTAATTTATTTTTTCCTTTAAAGGTGATCATTCCTTTATCAATTTTCTTGCAAGTATCTGCTAAATAAGATTTATCAAATTGATAATAGGCAAGGTAAGCAACCGTATCTTTACAGTTCTTGAAATTAATTTTTATTTCATATCCTGTTTGTGCGCTGATAGAGTAAATGGATGATAATAAAGCAATGTTTAAAAAAAGTGTTTTCATAATGTTTTTTTAGAAAGTATAAATATAGTTGAATTTATAATATTTCAAATTTAAGTGCTTAAGTTAAATGATGACCATTAAAATTTGTTAAAAATGGAACTATTGAGTTAATCTTATTGGTGAACGAGTGAACCATAAAAAATTTAGTCAATTGACTTTTTATTATAAATAGTATATCCAAAATGAAAGAAGAATGAAAAGCTGTTTTGTTTTTTATCGTAGTAATTTAAACCAACGCTCAGCGGACCAATTGGTGAATGATAAACTAATGCACCCATTCCTAAAAAATTACGGTATAAAAAAGGTGCGCTATATTCTGCTTTTCCGTCTTTTGTTTTTAAAATGGATTGTATAGGCTGAAAAAAATAACCTTCAAATCTAACGTCAATATTTTTCATGGGATTTGCAATTAATTTCAAACCTGTAGCAAAATATTTATGGGCGCGGTAATTATCAATAAAAATTGTTTGACTTTCTGGAATGGGATTAAATGCTGGCGCGGATAGTATAGAGGCATTGTAATTTCTAAAGAAATCTTGAGTTGAATAAACGACTTCTCCAAAAGCACCTACCTTAAAGTATTTAATAGGTTTAATATATTTATCAATACTAAGTTTAAAATTAAACCAACTATGTCCTGGTGTATTTATTGATTTAATTGAATCTGTGGCCGTTGTACCTGGGATATAACTTTCCAATCCATTTAAAAACTTAGCTCTAAACAATAATTTAGTTCCCTCTGAAGCATATTGTTTTCGATTATGTGTATTGATTTGGTAAGAGATTTGCCCAAACTGAAAATCAAAAATAGAAACATCACTGGTGTCTGTTTTTGTAAATTGTTCTGCTTGGTAGTATCTGTTTTTCCATTCGCTAATACCGCCAGTTAATTCAACTTTTCCGGTATTACCAAGTGGCATGCCTATATTTAATTCTCCAAAAAAATCGTCTTGTATGAGATAGGCTGGTTTTTCGAAGTTATAAAATAACGTACTGCTTTTGTAGTAATCCCAACGAGAAATGGTGATCGAAGGTTCTATATAAAATGGAATTTTGGTTGGAATTTCAAATCTAAGTTTGGTTAATGAACTTGAAGTAAGTTTACCTAAGTACCCATTAGCATAAGCTGTAAAACCAATTTTACCAACATGATTGTATTGTACACCTAAGAAAAAATGGCTGATTGGACGATTAGAAATATTGCCTCCTATATCTAAAAAAAAATGTTTGTCTTTTTTTGTATTTAAAGTTAGAGTGTATTTTCCTGTAGCTGTATCTAGTTTTGAAGTAGGATAGGATGATTTTATTTTTTCATCCGACATCATTCTAAAATACTGTCTTTTCAATTGTTTCATCGTAAACTCTTCACGGCTTTTTGTGATCGTTTTTGTTACAAAAGATTCTGTTTTTTTGTTTACGCCATTTACAATTACCTTATTGTAAATTATTTTTTCTGATAGGCATTTCGCTTTAAATCTATTTCTTTTTTCTAATAATTGAAGGCTATCAGAATAATGATACATGTGTTTTTTTATTTCTGAAATTTGTCTTATTGTCGCAACGTAACCACTGTCTATTAATCTTTGCACCATATCGAAATCAAAACTACTAACATTAGCCCAAGGTTGAATTGTAACAGCATTTTCGCAAACAGGATTAAAATTACTTTTTTTCATCAACATGTTACGAAGTTGTAAAAACACATTTTCATCATTTGGTATTTCTGTATTTTCTGTAACAGAACTACCAATGATTAAATCAGGAAATAATTCATCATACATGATGTTGGTAGGAAAATTATTGTAAAGCCCACCATCAAATAAAAGCGTGCTATCAATTGTAATTGGCCTAATGTAAAATGGATAACTCATCGATGCTCTTATGGCAGAAGGTAAATCACCTTTTTTAAAAACAACACTTTCTTTTTTTACAATATCTGAAGCTACGCATCTGAATGGGATGAATAAACTATCAAAGTTATAGTTGGATGCCGAATTTGAGGCCGCAAAAGTTTCCATTAAATAAAAATCAATGGGAACAGAGTTTATTAAATTAGTTGGCAGATTTGTTAGAAACGAATTATTAAACGAGAGTTTGAACATGAGCCATGATGCGTAATCTTCTCTTTTGTTGATGTAATAACCTAATCTTACCGACATTTCACCTTTAGTTAATTTATAAAAGGTTTCATCTGTCACCATTTTTTCAATTTCTAATGGTGAATAACCCGAGGCGTATAAACCACCAATAATACTGCCTATAGAAGTTCCGGAAATATAATCAATAGGAATATGATGTTCTTCAAGCGCTTTTAAAACGCCAACGTGAGCTAATCCACTTGCGCCACCTCCACTCATAACAACCCCAACGCGTTGTGCATGTAAACTAAAACTAACTATACAAATCAGCAGTGAACATATATATAAGCTATTTTTAAAATTCATGTCGAGTTACAAATTTACCTTAAAAATTTAATTTGTCACATAATACCTCTATGTTCACTAAAAATATTTTATATCCAATTTTATTTTATTTACTTAGCACATTAAAGTTTTTATTTAAATTTTGTGATTCATTACGTAACTAAAAAGATATTATACGGTTTTCTGGTTTTATTCGGTGTGATAACCGTTATATTTTTTTTATTTAATATTTTACCTGGCGATCCAGCCACCATTATACTTGGTCAAAGAGCGAATAAAGAAGCCATTGAAGCCATTCACAAAGATTTAGGGACCGATAAATCAGTTTTAGAACAATACGGCATGTATATCAATGATTTATCTCCCATTTCTATTCATAACTATAAGAGCGCCAAAAGTGGTTGGTATCTTAATCCTGAAAAATATTCTTGGACATCTTTAGCGGTTTTTGGGAATACTTGTTTAGTGCTTAAATTTCCGCATTTGCGACGTTCCTATATTTCAAAAAGGCCAGTGGCTGATATTATAAAAGAAACCTTACCTGAAACTGTTGTGTTAGCTTTTACGTCTATTTTTATTGCATCCATTGTTGGTATTTTTTTAGGAATTATGAGTGCTATAAAGCAAAATACATTTTTTGATCGCTTTGCTCTTTTGTTGGCTGTGCTCGGAATGGCAGCGCCCTCTTTTTTTGTTGGATTAATTATTGCTTGGTTATTTGGGTATGTTTTACAAGATTATACAGGATTATCGCCAACAGGTAGTTTGTACGACATCGATGTGTGGGATGGTGAAAAACTAAAATTAAAAAATTTAATTTTACCCGCCATTACTTTGGGCATTAGACCTTTGGCAATCGTCGTTCAACTAATGAGAAGTTCATTATTGGATGTGTTGGGGCAAGATTACATTCGCACAGCTAAAGCAAAAGGTTTGTCGTTTTATAGTGTTGTTATTAAGCATGCACTTAAAAACGCTTTAAATCCTGTAGTTACAGCTATTTCAGGATGGTTTGCGGGATTAATGGCTGGAGCTATTTTTGTAGAAAAAATATTTAGTTGGAAAGGAATCGGTTATGAGGTTTTTGAAGCCCTCACTAAAAATGATCTTCCTGTTGTGATGGGTGCTACTATCATATTTGCAGTTATATTTGTAATTACAAATATAGTTGTGGATATTATTTATGGTATTTTAGATCCACGAGTTAGAGTTAAATAAATGATGCGAAAAAAAATAGTTGCTGGAAATTGGAAAATGAATAACACACTAGATGAGGCTGTATATCTAGTTGAAGAAATTATAAGTAAAGTCAAACAAAGCGAAGTTGTTAAAATCATTATTCCTCCTTTTCCTTTTTTAGAAAGTTTAAATCGTAAAGTAGGCGAGGTCGTATCTTTTCACCTCGGTGCCCAAAATTGTTCATCATTGCCTCATGGTGCATATACAGGCGAAGTAAGTGCTAAGATGTTGCATTCTGTAGGCTGCCAATATGTTTTAGTGGGTCATAGCGAGCGCAGAGCTTACTTTAATGAAACGAATGAAGATCTTGTGTTAAAGCTGAGGGAAGCTTTAGCTCATCAATTAAAACCCATATTTTGTATTGGCGAATCATTAGATCAGAGAGAAGGTGGATTTTATTTTGAGGTTATCAAATCTCAAATGGCGGAAGTTTTATCACACTTTTCAGCTTCCGAATTCATAAATATCATCATCGCCTACGAACCCATTTGGGCAATTGGAACAGGTTTAACAGCAACAACTCAGCAAGCACAAGAAATGCATCAATATATTAGAACTGAAGTGGCATCCATTTTTTCTGAAGAAATTGCCCAGCAGACTTCTATACTTTATGGAGGGAGTTGTAACGCAAAAAATGCCCATGATTTATTTGCCTGCAAAGATGTTGATGGTGGATTAATTGGAGGCGCTTCTTTAAATGCTGACGATTTTTGTGCGATTACTGCCTCTTTTTAATTTTTATTTTAAATAAAAAAATATGAATTATTTACAATACACATTTACAGTTAATCCTCCTGAACCCGGATCAGACATACTCATCGCTTTATTAGCCGATATTGGTTTTGAAAGTTTTACACAAAACGAAACTGGCTTAGAAGGATACATACAAGCTGAAATAGATAACGAAAGTTTAGTTAAAGAATTAAATTTTGAAGAATTTAGTTTCACGTACACTCGAAAAGAAATTCCAAAAACAAATTGGAACGAAGAGTGGGAGAAAAATTTCTCGCCTGTATATGTCGATGATTTGGTATGCATGAGAGCACATTTTCATGATAAAGCAGACGATGTAAAACATGATATTGTGATTACACCAAAAATGAGTTTTGGAACAGGTCATCACGATACAACTTGGCTGGTTAGCAAAACAATGTTTAGTTTAGATTTTAAAAATAAATCTGTTTTAGACATGGGTTGCGGAACAGGCATATTGGCCATTTTGGCGAAGCAACTTGGTGCAACCACATTATTAGGAATTGACATTGATGAATGGAGTATTGAAAACAGTATTGAGAATGCTGATATAAATGCGTGTTCTGAAATTATATTTAAAATGGGAGATGCGTCTTTGTTACCTCAACTAGAAACGTTCGATGTTATATTAGCTAACATCAATAAAAATATTTTAAAACAAGACTTACCATATTATTTTACCTGTTTAAATACAGGTGGAGATTTGTTACTGAGTGGATTCTTTATAACTGATGTCGATGAATTAACTGCTTTAGCTCAAAAAATTGGATTTAGATTAACAGAAAGTTTTAGTAAAAACGAATGGGCCGTAATGAAATTGAAAAAATAAAATTATCGTTCGATATATGAATTTAGAATTTCGTGAAATACAAAAATTCAGAAAAGGTTGGCACTTTTTTATTGCTGGCTTTCCTGTTGTTTTAGTTTTCATATTATTTTTATTAGTACAATGGGATGTCATACAAACCAAAAACCAACAAAAGAATCCGTTTGTTTTTTATGCAATCATCTTATTTTTAGTAGGTTTATTTATTTGGTTTTTTACTTTGAAATTAGAAACAACGATTAACAGCCAAGGTTTTTTAATAAATTATAAAGGTTTGCCTTTTTGTAAAAGAACAATGCTTTGGTCTGAAATTGAAACAATCTCATTGGTAAAGTACGAACCTCTTTCAGATTATGGTGGTTGGGGTGTTAAATACAGTATAACCGGAAATGGTTGGTGCTACAATGTTTCGGGTAATGATGGTATTAAATTTACGACAGCCAATAAGAAACCATTTTTACTGGGAACTCAAAAAAAAGAGGACGTCGAAAAAATCATTCACTTTTATTTTAAAGAAAAAGCAACCTAATATGACATACACTAAAATCACTTCGGAACATTTTATTTTTTTTAATCAGATATTAGATGCTGAATATATTTCTACTAATCAGGAGCAATTAGAAAAGTATGGTCAAGATGAAACAGAAGATTTAATGTTTAAGCCCGAAGTTGTATTAAAACCAAAAACTGTTGAACAAATTTCATTAATCATGAAATTCGCGAACACTCATGCAATACCCGTAACCGTTAGAGGAGCTGGAACTGGTTTAAGTGGTGGAGCTTTGCCAATTTTTGGAGGAATTGTTTTAAGTATGGAATTTTTCAATCAAATTTTAAAAATTGATGAACGAAATCTTCAAGCAACTGTTGAACCAGGTGTTATAAATTATGTGTTTCAAGAAGAAGTAAAAAAAGTTGGTTTGTTTTATCCACCAGACCCAGCAAGTTGGGGAAGTTGTTCTTTAGGCGGAAATGTGGCTCATAGTAGTGGTGGTCCAAAGGCCGTTAAGTATGGCACAACAAGAGACTATGTATTAAATATCGAAATGGTTTTGCCTAATGGAGATATCATTTGGACTGGTGCGAATACATTAAAATATTCAACTGGATATAACTTAACGCATCTTATGGTAGGAAGTGAAGGTACGTTGGGTATAATTACAAAAATTGTTTTTAAATTAATTCCTTTACCAAAGCATGATTTACTCATGCTTGTTCCTTTTACTTCTGCCGAAAAAGCATGTGAGGCAGTTGGAGCAACCTTTAGATCAGGCATTACGCCAAGTGCTATGGAGTTTATGGAACGTGATGCCATTGATTGGAGTATTAAGTATGCTGGAGAGGTTAATTTTGTTATTAAGCCCGAATGGCAGGCATTATTGCTGATAGAAGTGGATGGTAATAATATAGATGTTTTATTTAATGATTGCGAAACCATTAACGATATTATGTTAGCTCATGATTGTGATGAAATATTAATGGCAGATAGTGCAGAACAAAAAGCATCGCTTTGGAAAATAAGACGAAAAGTTGGCGAGGCAGTAAAAAGTAATTCTGTTTACAAAGAAGAAGATACAGTTGTACCAAGGGCTGAACTTCCAAAATTGCTGAGGGGTGTAAAATCGATTGGAACAAAATATGGTTTTAAAAGTGTTTGTTATGGTCACGCAGGTGATGGTAATTTGCACGTTAATATTATTAAAGGTGATTTGAGTGATGAAGTTTGGGATACTGAATTACCAAAAGGAATAACGGAAATCTTTGAGTTGTGTAAAAATTTGGGCGGCACTATTAGTGGAGAACACGGTATAGGTTTGGTTCAAAAAAACTATTTGCCAATTGTTTTTCCACCTCATCAAATTCAGTTGATGCAAAACATTAAAAAAATATTTGATCCAAATTTAATTTTGAATCCAGGGAAAATGATTTTTTAGATTTTTTCTGTAGTATTTATAACCGAATTTAATTTCAAATAACGAGCGAACTTTTTTCTATAATGTTGGTTTTGTCTATTTTAATAAATACATTTGGATAAAACCTATTTAATTTATTATTATGAAAAAAATTATATACTCTTTAATCATCATTTGTTCAGCAAGTGCTTTAAATGCGCAAACGTTGACACAGGCTAATCATGCACCCGCTGCGTTTAATAAAAATTTCATTACCACTCAATGCGATTCTTCTATTACAATTGGTGCAAGTGGCGTTGGTGCTGTTTGGAATTATTCACCGATTTTACGCACTTCTATCACTAATACATTTGTAACAAGTAGTGCAAGTAATGCAAGTTATCCAATGGCGGATGTATCTGTTTCTTCAGGCTCTGCAAATATATCTTATTACAAAGCAACATCAACTGGATTAAATTATTATGGTGGAACAATTTCTGCTAATGGGATTCCAATTATGATTAATTACACAAATCCAGCAAAATTTGCACAATATCCTTTTACGTCAGTTTCATCAGTAACTTCAACGGTAAGTGGTAATTTAACTGTATTTGGTAATAATGGAACCTTTACAGGAAATTGTAATGTTACAGCTGATGCATCAGGCACCTTAACAGTTGGTACAAGAGTGTTTACAAATGTTGTTAGATTAAAAACAATACAATTATTGAATGGAACAATTCCATTAGCAGGAAGTGTGAATATTTCTCAATTTAATTATGATTATTATGCCCCTAACTCTTCAAAGGCACCTATTTTCAGTATAACTACTTCTACTGTAACTTCTCCGTTAGGAACGAGTTCTCAAACCTTTGTTACCGTATTAAAAGATTATTTAACAGTATCAGTAAACGAGACAGCTAAAGCAGATATTGAACTTTCCGTATTTCCAAATCCATCAAATTCAATAATCAATTTTAACACAGCTAGTTTAGATGCTACTGAAGTGATTGTTTATGATTTACAAGGAAAAATAGTAACTACCGAACGTTTTGAAAATGGAAATATTAAGATGGCTGTTTCTCATTTCACTAATGCCGTTTATTTATACACGGTTATTGGCAAGAATAATCAGCTATTAAAATCAGGAAGATTTACAGTTGCAAAATAGTTTAAACTCTACAATTCAATCAAAGCCTTATCTTTATATTAAGATGAGGCTTTTTTTATACATAACGTTTGCTATTTTTTTATTTTCGTGTAACGAACAGGTCAAGCATGAAGAGAAAAAAGTAGAAGGTTTATCTTTAGAACAATTACAGAAGGAAATAGAGGCAGAGTTGTCATTTTATAACATGTGCGACTCTGTATTAATTATTGATTCAATCAAGTTGAATACAGTATCTTTTTTTAGAAAGCAATACCACAACAAACCATGTTGGTTTAATGGCGATCAGCTAAATGAGCAAGGAAAGATTTTACTGAAACTTATTGATAATTGTATTTACTATGGATTAATTAAAAATGATTATCATTGGATAAAAATAAATCATGAATTAAATTTAATCCATAAACAACCTCATGTAGTTAATGTTACTGCATTGGTTAAAGTTGATTTTCTTTTAAGTGATGCCTACTATTTAATGGGTGCCCATGTAAATAAAGGTCGCTTGTCTTATGATAGTTTAGATTTAGTATCGAAAGTTAATTTTAATAAATTAACTCCTCATTGGGACAGCCTAATGAAAGACGGATATAATCGAAATAACATGAAATCGGCATTAGATTCTCTTGAGCCAATCCATATGGGTTATAAAAGATTGAAACGAGAATTGGCCCTTATTTTGAATGACACTTTACGTTTTAATTTTGATTCGATCCCATTTGTAACAGAAAAAGATTCACTTAAAAAAATGAATTTAATAAGAGAAAATCTAATTAAACAAGGCTTTTATGATACGCTGAGTTTATCGAGCGATAGTTTAAAGATTGCTAAGTCGATTATCAGCTTACAAAAAAAATGGTTTATTCAGCCAGATGGGAAACTAGGAAAGTATACAAAAAAAGCCTTAAGTTATAATCGAGAAAAAGTGATTAAACAAATTTGTTTAGCAATGGAACAATGGAGGTGGGAAGAAGAACGTCTTCCACAGCGATATGCATTTATTAATATTCCTGCCTTTTGGCTTACTGTTTTCGAGTCAGATACAGTTGTTATGCAGTCGGCAATCATAGCAGGTAAACCTGAAAATCAAACACCTACTTTAACTAGTAAAATAAATTACATGCTTATTTACCCTTATTGGAATGTGCCAACATCTATTGCTACTAAAGAAATATTACCAGCAGTAAAAAAAGACATAACGTATTTAGAAAGAAAAAATTTTGAGGTGATTGGAAAAGAAAACGAAGTACTTGATTATAAATCATTGCCTTGGAAAAAGTTTGGTGAAACCTATTTACCGGTTAGGTTTAGACAACACATAGGAACTGAGAATAGTTTAGGAATTGTGAAGTTTAATTTTAATAATATGTTTGGTGTTTATTTGCACGACACTAATTCTAAACATTATTTTAAAACCAGTAATAGAGCTCAAAGTCACGGATGCATGAGGTTAGAAAATTACCAACAGTTTTCTGAATTTTTAATTAGAGATGATAGCTTGCATTATACAAAAGATAGTTTGAATAATTATTTTGTAACACCCGTGCAAAAAAAAATTAGTTTGAAAAAGCCATTGCCAATTTTAATACGTTACTACACTGCAGAAGCTGACAGCAATGGACTGAAATTGTATATTGATATTTATAATAAAGATGAATCGATTTTAAAAATGCTTTACCGTAAATATTAATTTATATGGTCAAAAAAAGAGAGATAATTAATTTATCTCTCTTTAATTTAATAAGTATCTATAAAATTATTTTTTCTTCTTATCTTTTTCTTTTCCAGAAAACTCATAACGCTTTTTTAATTTATCCTTTTTAGTGATTTTCACTTCACCACTAATATCAGCATCTTCTACCTTACATGTAATAACAACGGTTTGATCAGTAGCATCTGTTGTTGAAGCTTCAGCTTCAATAATATGCATTTCATTTTCTTCTTCGTCAGTAAATGTGGAGTCTTTTATAATTTCGTATTTCATTCTGCTAAACTCAAATTTATCAAACAAGAATCCACTGAAGATTTTCCCACCCTTAAATTCAATTTCATCATCAATTCCTTTTTTAGATGCAGCGCCTGTTTTCACTTCAGTCATTGATACCTTGAAGGTGCGTTTATCAAGAGCGTCTTTCGGTTCTCCTTTAAATGTTGCATTTATGGTTAATAATCCTACGCTTAGAACTAAACTCGAAAATAATATTTTTTTAAATGTTGTCATTGTTATTAAATTTATTGTTTATGTAAATATAATAAATTTACTTTTATAGTGTTATTAAGTATTAAAATTTTCAATTAGTTAAGTCTTCCAAATTAAGATGCATCATGGAGCCATTAGCAGAGCGCGTTCGACCTACCAACTTACAACATTACATTGGTCAGCAACATATTATTGGCAAAGAATCTGGATTACGCAAAGCCATTGATCAAAATTTATTACCATCCATTTTACTTTGGGGCCCACCAGGTGTAGGAAAAACGACCTTAGCGCAAATCATTTCATATACATTAAAACGACCATTTTATGCATTAAGCGCAATCAATTCGGGTGTAAAAGATGTGAGGGAAGTGATAGAAAAAGCACAAGGGGATGGTGGACTTTTTAAAGTTGAAAAACCTGTTTTATTTATTGATGAGATTCATCGTTTTAGTAAATCTCAACAAGATTCTTTATTGAACGCGGTTGAAAAAGGCATTGTTACGTTAATTGGTGCAACAACAGAAAATCCAAGCTTTGAAGTTATTCCAGCATTATTATCACGCTGCCAAGTTTATGTATTACAACATTTGAGTAAAGAAGATTTAATTCTGTTGTTAAATAATGCGGTACAAACGGATAAATTTTTAAAAACAAAGCATATTGTATTGAAAGAAACGGAAGCTTTGATTCGTATTTCAGGGGGTGATGGTAGGAAATTACTAAATGCTTTAGAAATTGTTGTGAATTGTATTACTGGACCCGAGATCATTATTACCGATGAATTGGTTAAAACATACATTCAACAAAACTTAGCATTGTATGATAAAAATGGTGAACAGCATTACGATATTATTTCTGCATTTATTAAATCGATAAGAGGCTCAGATCCCAATGCAGCTGTATATTGGTTAGCACGAATGATTGAAGGCGGAGAAGATCCAAGTTTTATTGCACGTCGTTTATTAATATTATCCTCTGAAGATATTGGCAACGCAAATCCCACAGCTTTAGTGATGGCTAATAATTGTTTTCAAGCTGTTAATATTATTGGGTACCCTGAAAGTAGAATTATTTTATCTCAAACCGTTGTTTACCTGGCTTGCTCAGTCAAAAGTAATAGTAGTTATATGGCTATAAACCAAGCTCAACAGCTTGTAAAACAAACAGGTGATTTACCGGTGCCATTGCATTTAAGAAATGCACCTACCAAATTAATGAAAGAACTTGGCTATGGCGAAGCCTATAAATATGCACATGATTATGAACAAAATTTTGTAGAACAAGAATTTTTGCCTTCAGAAATTAGTGGTACTACGCTTTTTAATCCTTCAGAAAACGCAAGGGAAAAGGAGCTTAAGTCGTATTTAAAGCAACGATGGAAAGCTAAATATAATTACGAATAAAACCTGTTTTTATTTTAATAGAGCATTATGTAACACTTCTATCATCGATGTTACGTATTTAAATGTTAAGCCTTTTACATATTCAGGTTTAATATCCAAGATATCTTTTTCGTTATCAGCACACAACATGATTTCTTTAATGCCCGCCCGTTTCGCTGCTAATATTTTTTCCTTGATACCTCCAACTGGTAACACTTTTCCTCTCAACGTAATTTCACCGGTCATAGCTAATTGTTTTTTCACTTTACGTTTGGTGAGTGAAGATGTTAATGCTGTAAGCATTGCAATACCTGCACTTGGACCATCTTTTGGAGTGGCACCTTCTGGCACGTGAATATGAATATTATGATTTTCAAATAATTCCGAATCAATGTTTAATTCTTGGTGGTGGGATTTAATAAATTCAAGAGCAATGGTTGCACTCTCTTTCATGACATCTCCAAGATTACCAGTTAACGTTAATTTAGAACCTTTACCTTTTGATAAACTAGTTTCAATATATAAAATATCGCCGCCAACTTGCGTCCACGCTAACCCAGTAACAACACCAATGACATCATTGCCTTGGTATTTAGATTTCTCATGAGAAGGCCCTAAAATTTTCGTGATAAACGTTTCAGTTATTTTAGGTAAACTTTCATTTTTAGCAACATGCACAGCAAGATAACGAGCCACCTTTGAAATCTTTTTTTCTAATCCACGCACGCCGCTTTCTGCGGTATAGTTTTCTACAATGTATTCTAATTGTTTATCGGTTAATTTTAGTTGAGCTTTTTTTAAACCATTTTCCTCAACTTGCTTAGGCAATAAATGTTGTTTTGCAATCTCAATTTTTTCTTCTACAGTGTAACCACTCACTTCAATAATTTCCATTCTATCACGCAAAGCTGGCTGTATGGTAGATAAATTATTACATGTTGCAATAAATAATACTTTACTTAAATCGTATTCTGTTTCTAAAAAATTATCGTAAAACGTGGTGTTTTGTTCAGGGTCTAAAACTTCAAGCAGTGCTGATGAAGGATCGCCATGGTAATCAGAACCAATCTTATCTATTTCATCTAAGATAAAAACAGGATTTGAGGATTGTACTTTTTTTAGATTTTGTAATATACGACCAGGCATAGCACCAATATAGGTTTTGCGATGTCCACGAATTTCACTTTCATCCTTTAAGCCTCCTAAGCTCATTCTCACATATTTTCTATTCAATGCTTTTGCAACACTTTTTCCAAGTGATGTTTTTCCAACACCTGGAGGACCATATAAACAAATGATGGGTGATTTTAAATTTCCTTTTAATTTTAAAACCGCTAAGTGTTCGATGATACGTTCTTTTACTTTTTCTAAGCCAAAATGATCTTCATTTAAAACCGTTTCAGCATGATTTAAATCAAAATTATCAGTCGTGTATTCTCCAAACGGCAAGTCTAATAGTAATTCAACGTAATTTGTTTGTACTCCAAATTCGCCTGAATTTGGGTTCATACGAGCAAGTTTACTAATTTGTTTTTCAAAAATTTCAGCAATTTCTTTATTCCACTTTTTATTGACGGCTCTCGCTTTCAATTCTTCAATATCTTGCTCATGACTTTTTTCACCAAGCTCTTTTTGAATTGTTTTTATTTGTTGGTGTAAAAAATAATCACGTTGTTCTTTATCTAAATCAACTTTTACTTTATTTTGGATTTGATTTTTTAATTCGAGTTTTTGTAATTCTTTTACTAAATGTGTTAATACAAGTGTTGCACGTTCCTTTAAATTCGGCACTTCTAACATGTTTTGTTTTTCTGTTGCCGTTGCATTCATATTTGATGAAATAAAATTCACCATAAAATTTTGACTTTCAATATTATTTAATGCAAAGCCTGCTTCAGTTGGAATTTGCGATGACTTTTGGATAATCTGTAAGGCGGTATCTTTTAAACTCGATACTATGGCTTCAAATTCTTCATCGTTTTTTTCAGGACGAGTTTCTTCAAATCCTTCTGTCTTAGCTTTATAATAAGGTTCTGATTGTGTAAATTCTTTTATTCTAAATCTTTTTTTGCCTTGAATGATAACAGTTGTATTTCCATCAGGCATTCGAAGCATCTTTAAAATTTGCGCAACGGTTCCTACACTATTTAAATCCTCTTGACTTGGATCTTCAATCGTATCATTTTTTTGTGCAACAACACCAATTATTTTATCTCCTTTAAAAGCATCCTTTATCAAATTAATGGATTTATCTCTACCAACTGTTATTGGAATAACAACACCTGGAAATAACACTGTATTACGAAGTGGTAAAATTGACAGTAAATTTGGTACTTTTTCTGCATGCATATTGTCTTCATCTTCTGTTGACAATAATGGAATAAAGTCACTATCCTCGTCAATGATAGGTTCAAAAGGCATATTATTGAATTGCTCGAAAAAACTCATAGTATTTGTTCATTTAATAGTATTAGACAGGCGATTATTATGCCATTCATTGATTAGGACTTTGTGGCAGTTCTATTTATTTCTAATCGCCCATTCTTTGGCAAAATACGTTAATATAATTGAAGCGCCAGCCCGCTTTATACTTAACAAAATTTCATCACTTACTTTATCACCATCAATCCATCCTTTTGCTGCAGCGGCTTTCACCATCGAGTATTCACCGCTTACATTATAGGCAGCAATTGGTAATTCAAAATTTGCACTTAAATCTTTGATGACGTCAAGATAAGATAAGGCAGGTTTTACCATTAAAAAATCAGCTCCTTCACTGGTATCTAATTGCGCTTCTATCAAGGCTTCTTTACTATTTGCTGGATTCATTTGATATGATTTTTTATCACCAAATTTTGGCGCACTATCTAATGCATCTCTAAATGGGCCGTAAAATGCGCTTGCGTACTTTGCTGTGTAGCTCATAATTGAAACATTACTGTACCCTGCTTTATCAAGTGCTTCACGAATTACACCAACTCTGCCATCCATCATATCACTTGGTCCTATAATATCTATTCCACAATCAGCTTGCGCTACAGCCATTTTCGCTAATATAGAAAGTGTTTTATCATTTACAATTTCTCCTTTTTCTACCAAGCCATCATGCCCATCACTACTATATGGATCCATGGCAACATCGGTCATAATGCAAGCTTCTGGAAATTCTTTTTTTATCTGTGTCAAAGTTTTTAAATACAATCCATTTTTATTTAAACTTTCAGTGGCACGTTTATCTTTTAATTTATCGTTAATACTAGGAAACACATCAAATGCCTTTATGCCTAATTTCATGCATGATTCAATCTCTTTTAAAATTAAATCAGGACTGTATCTAAAAATGCCAGGCATGGAATTTACTTCTGATGTTTTCTTTTTTTCGTCTATTAAAAATAAAGGAAAGATAAAATCATTTACACTAACAGTATGTTCCTGAACCATATTTCGTATGACTTCCGATTTGCGATTTCTACGTGGACGATGTGTAATCATGATGTGTTGTTTTAGTAAGTTGCTTATTATATTTTTTAACGCCCAGATACATTGAGTAAATACCAATCGTCATAAAAACATGACTAACGTCTAGATGATTGAACCATTTGCCAAATCCAAGTTTTAGTATGTGACATAACGATGCAATGATTAAAACGCCAACGCCAATTAAAATGTATTTACTTAACTCTGATTTTTCATTTTTATATTTTAAATATTCTAAGGATGTAGCTACAATTAAAAGTGAAAAAGTTGTATGAATAATAACTACGATAAACGTCCAAAAATAAAACGTAGCAATGAAGGCTATTATTGTTTCTAAACATAGAATAAAAAAAATTGTTTTAAATAATTTTGATTGAATGATTGATTTTGTGTTGTATAGTGCTGCAAATTGGGCAAATGATATGGAAAATATACCTAATATCCAACCGTAAATTTTCGCGTCTTTTCCAAAATAGTATAAGAATGCATGGCCAACAATCGCAGCAATAAGTGTTGATATTCCAGTTGTTAAAAAAAAGTAACTATACAATTTAGTAGCTATGTAACTTGAAGTAGGTTTTGTTTTGGAATAAGCATAAAAACAAACCAGACAAAAGATAATATCTGTTAATGCAGTTATAGGTTCATCTATTCGAAAACCGCCAATATAAATGGATGGATTTTGAGATGGTGTCATAATACGTTTAATATAGCTCTAAATAAACCTAAATCATCATAGGTATATGGCATTGAAATTTGTGATTCTTTAATTTTTGCTTTTAATAATGATTTTTGAGTTGCTTCTCCCATTGCAATTATTTTTTGATTGGGTGAAATGATATTTTTATCTAAATAGGATTCGGCATTACTAGGGCTTGTAAATACTAAAATTTCAGTACCTTCTGCAACAATGTGAGGCACTTTCAATGCTGCATAAATTGGCATGTCAATGACATTTTGTTGTTTTGGAAATTGCCATTGTATGGTACGCATACTTTCTCGTGCAACAGGAAATAATACAGTCCCTAATCCAACGCGTGCTGAAAATTGTTTACCTACTAATTTTGTGTCAGTGCTTTGCCCAATAAAATCAGCTTTTAATCCTAATTCTCGAATTTTTTGTGAGGTTGATTTTCCGATACAGCCAATTTTAGCATTTCCTATATCGGGTTTTTGCATAAAGAAAAATTCAACAGCATGCTTACTACTAAAAAATATCCAATCTGTTTTAGGTAAAAATTTAATCGTTAATTTTTTTAAATCAATCAAACTTTTATTTTCTACAGTAAAACCTAAATTGGTAAGCCATCTGTTAAGCGTATTACTTTCATGAACTTCGCGAGATATAAAAACTGATTTCCCGGTAATTCGATGAATGTGTTCAACTATTTTTTCTGGTAAATCTTCTGTATTTGTAGTTTCGTAATATAATTGCTTTGGCTGAGAAGTAGCAGTTTCGGCTACAGAAACCCAAACCTTAAATAATTTCTTATCTAGATCATTTAGTTCATTATCGCAATAAATACCTAAAGGTAATAAGCAACCACCATCTAATAAATTTAAAACACGACGTTCGATATTAATGTTGACCATCACATCGTAATCACAAATAGTGTCAAAAATATCAGTGAGTTTATAATCGACTTCTCTAATTTGCCAAGCTAATACACCTTGCGCGGGTGCGGGCACAAACTCTGAAGGTTCTAATTGTTCAACATGAAAATCAGATAAATCTAATTCTAAACGCTCTAATCCAGCGCCAGCTAGAAGAATGGCGTCGTATTCGCCATTTATTAATTTGTTAATACGCGTAGGAACATTTCCTCTTAAGTCAAATAATTCAACGTCTGGTCTAAAAGCCAGCATTTGCGATTTTCTTCTTGCAGAAGATGTTCCTACTTTCGCCTGTTCTTTTAGGTTGAATTTCTTTTTTTCGTCAACACAATCTTCTCGGATAATAAGCCAATCTGCTGGATATTGTCTTGATGAAACACCAGCAATAATTAACCCTTCAGGATTTTCAGTTGGTAAATCTTTATGAGAGTGAACAGCAACATCAATAGTACCAGCTAATAATTCTTCTTCTAATTCTTTGGTAAAAAAACCTTTGCCTTCTAATTTTTCAAAGCTTGTATTCCATTGTTGAGAGGTGTCGCCTTTTGTTTCAATAATTTTTATTTGAACTTCATGGCCCTTTTCTTCTAAAATAGTTTTGGTATAATTTGCTTGCCAAAGTGCTAAGTCGCTTCCGCGTGTTCCAATCGTAATCATGTATTATACTTTAAATTATTGAGGCTACAAGTTAATGTATTTTGGGGGAAAATTAATATTTTAATTTTCAGTTTTTATGCTAAAATTTAATACTCAAACTTTCCAAATTCAGATTCTATCGTTACTTTTTTTCCTTGGTGAGCTTCAACTCTACCAATTATTCGCGCATCCACATTAAATGATTTTGAAATTGAAATGACTTCTTCAGCAAATTCAGAAGGTAAGTATACTTCTAAGCGATGCCCCATGTTAAATACTTTATACATTTCTTTGTAATCAGTATTACTTTGTTGATGTATCAATTTAAATAATGGAGGCAACGGAAACATATTATCTTTAATTATATGGACGTCTTCTACAAAATGCAATACTTTAGTTTGTGCACCACCACTGCAATGCACAAGCCCTGATATTTTATTTCCTAAAACATCGATTAATTTTTTTACTATGGGTGCATAAGTGCGAGTAGGTGATAGCACTAATTTTCCTGCATCCATAGTTTCGTTTTTTAAAGAACCATCAACGTTTGTATAAGACACTTCTATTTTATCAGTTGGTTTTAATTGACCACAATATGTTACTTCTGTTGGTAAATTTCCATCATAGGATTCAGGATATTTTTCAGCAATGTAATTGCTAAATACATCGTGGCGCGCACTCGTTAATCCGTTACTTCCCATTCCACCATTGTATTCTGTTTCGTATGTTGCTTTGCCAAACGATGACAAACCAACAATAACATCTCCTGCTTTTATAGTATGGTTAGAAATAACTTCCGTTTTTTTCATGCGGCAAACAACCGTACTATCTACAATTAATGTACGCACTAAATCCCCAACATCAGCAGTTTCTCCGCCTGTTGAATGAATATCAATGCCGTTATCCCTTAATGTTTGTAAAACTTCTTCTGTTCCGTTTATGATGGCTGAAATTACGTCGCCTGTTATTAAACCTTTATTTCTTCCAATGGTTGATGATAGTAAAATATGATTAGTTGCTCCAACACAAATTAAATCATCGATATTCATAATAACTGCATCTTGCGCAATGCCTTTCCAAACGCTTAAATCTCCGGTTTCTTTCCAATACACATATGCTAACGATGATTTTGTTCCGGCTCCATCAGCGTGCATAATAATGCAATGCTCATCACTTCCCGTTAAATAATCAGGAACGATTTTACAAAATGCCTGTGGAAATAATCCTTTATCAATAGTTGAAATGGCTTTGTGTACATCTTCTTTTGAAGCTGAAACTCCTCGTAAATTATATTTTAAATCAGACATGAAGGATTCGTTTTGTAAACTAGAAAATTAATTTTTATGACTCTTTACGCGTATTGATTTCATCTCTAATTTTAGAGGCCATTTCGTATTGCTCATTATCTAAGGCGGATTCAAGCATTTTTTTTAATTCCTCAGATGATTTTGTTTTGAATTCATTTTCAGAATCTACATTATCATCTTGCGTTGAATCTGAAAATTGACTTAAGCTTGGTATTGTTGCGTCATCTAAAACAATGCCAGAAGATTCCAAAATAAATTCATAAGTAAAAATAGGGCAATTGAAGCGCACAGCTATAGCTATGGCATCGCTAGTTCGAGCATCAATTTCAATATCTTTTGTTCCATCAGTACAAATTAACTTGGCGTAAAAAATACCTTCTACTAAATTATAAATTAAAATTTCAATGACGTTAATGTTAAATGTTTCTGCAAACGATTTAAATAAATCGTGTGTAAGAGGTCGAGTAGGTTTCATTTTCTCAAGTTCAATAGCGATGGCTTGAGCCTCAAAACCGCCGATAATTATTGGCAGCCTTCTTGAACCAGCACTTTCTCCCAAAACCAAAGCATAAGCTCCACTTTGTGTTTGGCTATACGATAAACCTACTATTTCTAATCTAACTTTTTTCATTTTCACTTTAATTCAATTATTTGTTTTTTCTAAATAAAAACCAATAATTAAAATTGAATGGATTATTAGTTTTGGTTTGCTTTAAATTTTTTAATCGACTCAACCAATTTTGGAACTATAGTGAAGGCATCACCTAGAATGCCATAATCTGCTGATTTAAAGAATGGGGCATCTTTATCGCTATTAATAACAACGATGGTTTTACTACCATTAACTCCAGCCAAATGCTGAATAGCTCCAGAAATACCTATAGCTATATATAAATTTGGTCTAATAGCAACACCTGTTTGTCCTACATGTTCGTGATGCGGACGCCAATGCATATCCGCCACTGGACGGGAACATGCCGTTGTTGCTCTTAATTGATTTGCAAGTTCTTCAATCATTCCCCAGTTTTCTGGACCTTTCATTCCGCGGCCAGCAGAAACAACTAATTCAGCTTCTGGCAATGGAATCATACCGCCAACATCATTAGACTTTTTTTCTTTCACTACTATTCTAGTACTTGAAAGGTTTATATTACCTGAAAAATCAACAATTGTCGCTGTATTTTCACCCAATTTTACAGGAAATGAATTGGGTAATAATGAAATGATTTTTACATCACTATTAATTGAATAAACTGCAGTTGCTTTTCCTGAAAAAACATTTTTACTTACTTCAAGAGAATTGCCATTTATTGTTGGATAATCTACTGCACCTGCTACTAATCCAGCCTTTAAGCGAGCTGATAAACGCGGCGCAACAGCTTTACCTGTAATATCAAATGAGAATACAATAATTTTCGATCCTTCTGCCTTTGCGATTTGCTCTACAGTTGAACTTAACAACATGCTATCTAATCCGATTAAAGATTCGTTATTAACTGTCACTATTTTTTTTGCTCCAGCTTTTCCCATTTCTTCTAATTGAGCAGCATCAGCATTTATTGCAATGGCAGTAATAGAGGAGTTAGTCAATTCAGCAATTTTTGCTCCGTAATTAATAGCTTCTAATGAAGCTTTCTTTACTTTTCCTTTATTTATTTCTGTGTATACTAAAATCATAATATTTAGTTTAAATGTGTTTAAGTTTTAATCAATTAAATAACTTTTGCTTCTGTATGTAATAAATGAACTAATTCATCTATGTTATTTTCATCAATCATTTTACATGTTGTTCTACCTGCAGATAATGTGTATGATTTAATATTGCTTAATTTTTCATTTCCTGTTGCTGCAACAACTGTTAATGGCTTTGTACGCGCTCCCATAATACCTTTCATATTTGGAATACGTTGTTCTGCCATGCCTTTTGCGCAAGATACAACTAATGGCAAATCGCATTCTACAACTTGAGTTCCGCCGTCTACATCATGTTCTATAGTAGCTTTGTTACCTTCTAAGTCAAACTTTGTAGCTAATGATATCAATGGTAAATCCATAAACCCTGCAATCATTGAACCAACCGAAGAACCATTATAACTGATTGTTTCTTTTCCAGTCATAATTAAATCGTAATTATTTTCTTTTGCAAAAAGAGCAATTTGTTCCGCTACAAAAAACGCATCAGGACCTTCGTTATCTATTCTAACGCCATCATCAACACCTAATGCAAACGCTTTACGAATAGTAGCATCACTATCTGCTAATCCAACGTGAATAACAGTAACTTTTTCAGCTTTACCAGCTTCCTTTAATTCGAGCGCACGAACAAGTGCATACCACTCGTCATAAGGGTTTATGATAAATTGTACACCGGCATTATTAAATTCCGTATCGCCATTTGTAAAGGCTATTTTTGTAGTAGTATCAGGCACATTGCTGATTGGAACTAAAATTTTCATGGTATTAAATTTTTGGTTAGCAAATTTAGAAAATAATGCCATTATTCAAACACTTTAGGTTTAAAAAAGCAGTATATATTTTTATTTTTTTATATACCCTTTTTTTTTACATTTGAATGTTATAAGATTATGAAAACAATAGAATTTAGAGAGGCTCTTCGTGAGGCTATGAATGAAGAAATGCGACGCGATGAAACCATTTTTTTAATGGGCGAAGAGGTTGCCGAGTACAATGGGGCTTACAAAGTAAGTAAAGGCATGTTAGCCGAATTTGGGCCAAAAAGAATTATTGATACTCCTATAGCCGAACTTGGTTTTGCTGGTATTGGCGTAGGGGCAGCTGTTAATGGATTACGTCCTATCATTGAATTTATGACGTTTAACTTTTCGTTAGTAGCTATTGATCAAGTTATAAATGCCGCAGCAAAATTTTTAAGTATGAGTGGTGGTCAATACAATTGTCCCATCGTATTTAGAGGTCCTACTGCTAGTGCCGGTATGTTAAGTTCTCAGCATTCTCAAGCTTTTGAAAATTGGTTTGCTAATACGCCAGGGTTAAAAGTAATTGTTCCTTCAAATGGGTATGATGCAAAAGGCTTGTTAAAATCAGCCATTCGCGATAACGATCCAGTTATTTTCATGGAAAGTGAGCAAATGTATGGTGATAAATGTGAAATTCCTGAGGGAGAGTATTTAATCCCAATTGGAGTGGCTGATATTAAAAGACTAGGGACAGATGTTACCATTGTTTCATTTGGAAAAATAATAAAGGTGGCTCTAGCTGCTGCTTTAGAATTGGAAAAAGACGGAATAAGTGCTGAAATTATTGATTTAAGAACGGTTCGTCCTATCGATTACGATACGGTTATTGCTTCTGTAAAGAAAACAAACCGTTTAGTTATTGTTGAAGAAGCTTGGCCATTAGCCAGTATTTCGGGTGAAATCACGTTCCGAGTTCAAAAAGATGCATTTGATTATTTAGATGCACCAATACGTAGAATTACAACAGCGGATGTTCCATTGCCTTATGCTCCAACGTTAATTGAAGCTTCATTGCCAAATGTAGCTAAAGTTATTGATGCCGTTAAAAGCGTGATGTATACAAAGAAATAAAAATAATAAGTAGTTTGTGAAAATTAGGGTTTTCTTAATATTCTAATTTAAATAATATAGTTTTATGAAGATAATTATTCCAATGGCAGGTAAAGGAAAGCGTATGCGTCCGCATACACTAACTGTTCCTAAGCCACTTATAAATGTTGCCGGTAAACCAATTGTACAAAGGTTAGTAGAGGATATTACAAAAGTATGTGGAGAAAAAGTAGATGAAATTGCTTTTATTATTGGTGCAGATTTTGGAAAAGAAGTTGAAGCACATTTAATTAAAATTGCTGAAGAGCAAGGTGCTGCAGGAACCATATGTTATCAACAAAAAGCATTAGGAACTGCACATGCAATTATGTGCGCAAAAGAGTCAATAACTGGAAAAACAGTTGTAGCCTTTGCAGATACACTTTTTAAAGCGGACTTTGTGATGGATACTGAGCAAGAAGGTGTTATCTGGGTGCAAGGAATTGAAGATCCAAGTCAGTTTGGTGTAGTCAAATTAAATGATGCAGGGGTTATTACTGATTTTGTTGAAAAACCAACCACATTTGTAAGCAATCTTGCTATCATTGGGATTTATTATTTTAAAGATGGAGACAACTTAAAAAAAGAGTTACAATATTTATTAGATAATAATATTACTGAAAAAGGAGAATTCCAATTAACGAATGCTCTTGAAAACATGAAGCAAAAAGGCTTGTTATTTAAGCCTGGAAAAGTAACAGAGTGGTTGGATTGCGGAAATAAAAATGCGACTGTTTATACCAATCAACGTGTATTGGAGTTTGATAATTCTAAACCATCACTTAAAGGAAAAAATATTTCAAATACAAATAGTTTGATTATTGAGCCCTGTTTTATAGGTGATAATGTGGTATTAGAAAATTCAATTGTTGGCCCACATGTTTCAATAGGTGATGGGACTGTGTTGAAAGACGCTATTATTAAAAATTGTATTATTCAAAGTCATACTAAAATTAATAAATCCATTATAGAAAACAGCATGATTGGAGAAGGTGCAGAAATAAACGGTAAATCGCTCGATTTAAGCGTGAGTGATTATACAACGATTAATCACTAAATTAATTTGAAGTTATTTTTAAAATCATATTTTAATAGGTCACTACTTTTGCTTTTAGCTTTAGGTATTTTTCAGTGTTCACATTCTAAAAAAGTTTCTTCAAATTCGAATCTTTCTGCTTATGCAATTGATTCAACAAAATTTACCTATTATTTTATTGAGGGGTGTAATGAGAGAATGAAAGGCAATATAGAAATTGCTGAAAAACATTTTTATACATGTTTAAAAATTAATCCGAAAGACCCAGCTGTAAAATACGAGTTAGCAAATATTAAGAAAGCTAATAATGAAAAAGAACTAGCCCTTAAATACAGTAAAGAGTGCGCTTTAGCAGACGAAAAAAATGAATGGTATCAATTGCTTTATATCGACTGTTTGCATGCTATGAATAAGTTTGAGCAAGCCACGCTCGTATACAGCAAACTACAAAAGCTATACCCATTCCGCGTGGATTTTTATGAAGGAATGGCTAACGAATATATGTATGCTCACAACTACGGAAAAGCCCTAACTACCTATGATGACATGGTTAGCAAATTTGGATCCAATGAAACATTTACTTTAAATAAAATAAAATTACTAAAAGCATTAAATAAAAAAACAGAGGCAGAATTGGAACTAAAGACATTAATTCAGCTTCATCCTAAAGAGGTTAAATACTATACGTATTTAGCAGAGTTTTTTCAAGAAAATAATGAAAATGAAAAAGCATGGAACATCTATAAAGATGTTTTAAAAATTGACTCATTGAATCCTATGATTCATTTGGCCATTGCTGATTATTATAAAAACAAAAACGATAAACAAATTTTTTTTAAGGAAATTAAAATTGCATTTGAAAGCCCTGATTTAGCAATTGAAACGAAGCAAAAAATATTAGCTTCTTACTATCAATTAACTGAAGAAAATCAATCGTATAAGCAAGAGGCAGACGAATTGTGCAGTATTATGTTACGTGTGCATCCAGATGCACAAGAAGCGCATACCATTTATGCAGATTTTTTATATAGAGACAAAAAAATTAAAGAAGCAAAAGATGAATATGAGAAAGCGGTAGGCCTTGATAAAAGTAAATTTATTAATTGGAATCAACTCATGTATTTAGAGGCAGAACTAAATGAAAATCAGCAATTAGATAAGCATAGTTCTGAAGTGATGGAATTATTTCCAACTCAATCAACGCCTTATTTTTTTAATGGCATAGCAAATTTGCAATTGAAAAATTATGAAAAAGCAGCGAGTTCTTTTTCTGAAGGCATTGAGTTTGTTTATAATGATAATCCATTATTAACCCAGTTTTATTATAATTTAGGCGATGCTTATCATTATTTAAAGCGTTATGAGCAATCGGATAAAGCATTTGAAAACGCTTTAAAAATTGAGGATAGTAATTCATACGTTTTAAATAATTACGCTTATTATTTATCATTGCGAAAAAGTAATTTAGAAAAAGCAGAGAAACTATCAAGAAGAAGCAACGAAATCGAACCAAATAACAGATCTTATATAGACACCTATGGTTGGATTTTATTTCAATTAGAAAAATATAATGAAGCGGCAATTTGGCTTGGAAAAGCTTCGAAAATGGGCACAAAAAACTCAGTTATTTTAGAGCATTATGGCGATGTACTTTTTAAATTGAATAAAGTTGAGGATGCGGTGTATATTTGGAATGAAGCTAAGAAAGCAGGCAGTGGCTCTATACAGTTAGAAAAAAAGATTGCAGATAAGAGATGGTATGAATAGTATTAAAACAAATATGAAATTGATCGTATCAATACTATTATTGATGCTTATTGGTGTTTCGTGTAAATCTAGAAAGCATGAAAAGAAAGCAGTCCAAACGCAAGCTATAGATACACTACAAGCAAAATGTAAGTTGCCATTTAAATCAGCTCGTGCTTTATCTAAACATATTAAAGAAAGTGAGTTAACTTATAATTGGATTGTTGCAAAGGCAGATGTAGATGTAAATATTGATGGTGAAGATCATAAATTTGATGTAAAAATTAAATCTAAAAAAGATAGTGTCATTTGGATTTCAATACAAGCCATTGGAGGTTTAATAGACATTGCGAAATTAAATATTACAAAGGATTCAGTTAAGATGGTAGTGTATATTAAACGTCAATTTTTTAAAGGCGATTTTAATTACATTAACGACATACTTAATGCAGACTTAGATTATGACATGCTTCAGGCCGCCTTATTTGGAAATAGTGCATCATTTTATGATGAAGATGAGAAATTAAATTCAATCATTGACAGAGTTAATTGTCATTATATGTTGAGTACTGAGCGTAAACGCAAACTTAAACGAATTATGTCTGGACAAGACAGTTTAAAACATTCATTGCAAACTATGACGCTTATGAATGATACGTATAAAATTAAGAATAATCATTTTGAAGATGTAACAACAAATAGAGTGTTTAATGCTCAATATGATAATTTCTTATCCAAAGATTCAGTTTTTGCACCACACGATGTTAATATTGAGATTAAGGCAGAGAAGAAAATAACCCTAAAAATTAACTATGTTCGCATAGAGATTAATGTTCCTCAAAAAACAGCATTAACCATACCGAAAAATTATGATGCGATTCCAATTAAAAAAGATTAGTCTTAGTAAATTTATTTACTTCATTTTCTTTTTTATTGGGGTGCAATTTTTTAGTGTTGGGCAAACCAAAGCTCAGCAACAATCACAAAAAGAGTTGCAAAATAAAAAAAATAAGTTGAATGATGATATCAAGCAACTTAATTCACAATTAAAGCAAACAAAGGCGAACAAAAAATCTCAAATTAACACCATCGTTGTTATTAATACTAAATTGAAGGTTCGTGAAGAACTTATTGGTACTATTAACCAAGAATTATTTCAGATAAATGAAGCTATTAGACAAAACGTTGAAGAAATTAATCAGTTAGTAAATAATCTAACTAAGTTAAAAGCAGAGTATGCCAAGATGATTTATTTTGCTCAGCGAAATCAAGATTCATATACAAAAATCATGTTTTTGTTTTCGTCTGGTAATTTTAATCAGGCTTACATGCGCATCAAGTATTTCCAACAATACGCTACCTTTCGTAAAAAACAGGCTGAAGAAATTGTTTCAACGCAACGTTTTATTACAGATAAGTTGACTGAGTTAGAGAATCAAAGACATGATAAAAACGTATTACTTGGAAATGAGGTTGAGCAAAAACAACAACTGAGCGGAGAAAAACAACAACAAGAAATTGTCTTAAGTGAATTACAACAGCAAGAAAAAGAGTTGAAAAAAGAATTAGAAAAGAAAAAAGTTGACGCTCAAAATTTACAGATTGCCATTAAAAAATTAATTGAAGCTGAGATAAAACGCAAACTTGACGAGTCCATGAGAATTGCAAAAGAAAAAGCTGAAAAAGCTGATAAAATTGCGAGAACTGAAAAAGGAAAAAATGATAACATTGAAAAACCTATTAAAACAACCATCAATACAAAAACAGTTAGTGTAAGAACCTACGCCCCCGAACTAACAGCTGAAGCAGAAGCACTTGGGGCTGATTTTTCAAGTAATAGAGGCAAATTGCCTTGGCCAGTTTCTAAAGGAGTTATTTGCCAGGGTTATGGTGAGTATGAACACCCTGCGATAAAAGGATTTATGATGAATAATAATGGCGTGGAGATTTGTGCAAATAAAGGATCTCAAGCTAGGTCTGTTTTTGGTGGAGAGGTCACAAGCATTGCCGTTTCTCCAACAGGAGGTAAGTTAATCATCATACGTCATGGTGAGTACCTTAGCGTTTATATGAATATTGGAGAGGTATTTGTTAAGCAAGGACAAAAAGTTACCATAAAACAAGTTATAGGAACGATTCAAGATGAAGATGGAAAAACAAGTATGAATTTACAAATTTGGAAAGGACAAAAAACAATGGATCCTAAAGGTTGGCTTTTTAACGGACATTAATAAATATAAATTATGATACGATTTTTCACCCTATTTATTTTGCTTTCAGTAAGTCTGTTGGCACAAACAAAAAAACACACGCTATTAATGAATGGCACGGCTCATATTGGTAATGGTATCATTATCGAGAATAGTTACGTTGCCATTAAAGATGATAAAATTGAATTAGTGGCCGATGCTCGAATAATGAGAATCGATATTACAAAGTTCGATACCGTTATAAATCTTTTTGGCAAACATATTTATCCAGGACTTATAGCGCCTAATTGTATTATTGGTTTGCAAGAAGCGGAGGCTGTAAAAGCAACTAATGATTATGCTGAGGTTGGTGATTTCAATCCTCATATTCGAAGTTTAATTGCTTATAATACGGATAGTAAAATATTACAGACAGTAAAAGCAAATGGAGTACTTTATGTTCAGTCTACACCTCGAGATGGTGTTTTGAGTGGAACATCTTCAATTTTAGCTACGGATGCTTGGAATTGGGAAGATGCTGTGATTAAAATAGATGATGGTGTTCATTTAAATTTTCCTAAATCAATTCAAAAGAACGGTTGGTGGGCAGAACCACTACCATCTGATAAAAATAATAAGTATTATGAAGAATTAAAATCATTAAAATCATTTTTCGAAAATGCCTTTGCTTATTTCAAAACCACTTCTCCCATTGAAACGAATTTGCGTTACGAAGCGATGAAGGCTATTTTTTCTGGAAATAAAATATTATACATACATGCCGATTATGTTAAGGATATCGTCGCGGCGGTCAATTTAAGTAAGCAATTCAATATCAAAAAAACGGTTATTGTTGGAGGAAAGGATAGCTATAAGATAACAACATTTTTGCGCCAAAATAAAATTGCAGTGATGCTAAATCGATTACATGATTTACCTGATTTGCCCGAAGCTGAAATAGACATCATTTACAAAACTCCTTATTTATTGCAGAAAGACTCCGTGTTATTTTGTTTGCAAAACCAAGGCGATATGGAAGCAATGAATGCGCGTAATATTTCTTTTCTAGCAGGTACTTCAGTGGCTTATGGTTTAACGAAAGAACAAGCCTTACAAAGTATTACACTGAATAGCGCTATAATTTTAGGTATTGATAAGCTTATAGGAAGTATTGAGGTGGGTAAATTAGCTTCAATCATTGTTTCTGATGGCGATATTTTAGATATAAAAACAAATAATATTATTCTTGCG
>CANLAV010000012.1 GCA_947487905.1 Bacteroidota bacterium
GTTTTAATAACACGAAAGTTAATGCACTCATAAAAAACAGTTCAAGTAAGTTGTATTCAAGCACACGTTTTTATTTCAATCAATCAGCAAACAATTACACCTATTTAGATACAATAAACAAAGAAATAACCTTACAAGAAGTAAAGCATGCTGAATTTATAACGAAAGGGTTCTTGCAAGAACTTTCATATGTAATCAATACAAGTAATACACTACATGCTAAAATTTGGTATAATAAAACGGATAGAAATATCCCAAGCTTTACAAATCAAAATCATACAAAATATCAATTAGATCAAAGCGCACGTTTCAATCTGGATTGGGAAAGAAAAAAACAAAAAGTGGCGAGCATCGTGCGATTAGCCTATTTTAATGATGTGTTGAACTACACGGATAGTATGGCAAACATTTACAGTGAAAGTAAAGTAAACACTTTTATTTTTGAAACTCATCATGATTATAATCTAAAAATTGGAACAATCCATTTTGGAATCAATAATACATTGTACCATGCGAATACCCAAAATTATGATACACTTCATAATCTTAATAAACTAGCAGTATTTGCAGGTTACCATGTTAATTTATTAAAATCAAAATTAAAATACAGCATTCATTTACGAAAAGAAATAACCAATCAAACGCTTATTCCATTTACTGGAAATTCTGGTTTTACATACGATATATCAAAACGGTATGTAGGAAAAATAAATGTATCTAAATCATACAGACAACCAAGCTTGAATGATTTGTATTGGAAACAAGGTGGAAATAGAGATTTAAAATCAGAGGACAGTAAAGAAATTGAGGCTGGACTTGTAGCACAATTTAATTTAAAGCAAACAAAACTAACAATAGAACTTAATTATTTTAATAGACAAACCAATAATTGGATTATTTGGTTGCCAGGTGAAAACGGCTACTGGACTCCGAAAAATTTACAGCAAGTTTATAGTCGTGGTTTAGAAACTAAAACAACTGTATCATATTTTAAAAATAATTTGTTCTTAAAATTAGATTTAAATACAAGTTATGTATTATCTACTAACACAAAAAACGCAAGTGTAAACGATAACTCAAATGGCAAACAAATTATTTACAGTCCTGTATACAATGGTTACGCAACATGTTTTATTCAGTACAAAAAAATAATGGTATACTATAATTATAATTACACAGGTTATCGTTATTCCTCAACAGACAATACCAGCTGGTTAATGCCTTATCAAATTTCAAACTTAAAACTTTCTACCTATTTCAATGTTTCAAAAGCTAAATTAACTATTTTTGGAGCGTGTAATAATTTACAAAACAAAAATTATGTTGTAGTAAGTAATACACCCATGCCAATGAGAAATTTTGAAATTGGATGTACGATTGAATACCTAAAAAAAAATAAAATTAAAAATAACAACTTATAAAATTTAATCATGAATAAATTTACTAAAACATTTGCCTGCATCATTTTAACGAGTTTATACCTTAACTCAATGTCTCAATCTCCTGTTGCCATTACCTTTGATGAAACAACATTTACATTAACTCCAAATTCGTATTATAAAAACACGAGTGTAAATGATTGGGGATTGGGCATAACTAAATTCAGATATAAATGGGATACAGCTTTTGGTGGCTATTGGAAATCGGGTACTGCATATACCAATATCAAAGATACAACAAACGGAACATACACTAATTTATATGGGTGTGCAGCATTTTCAGCATACAATGGCACAAAATATGCAACTGTGCAAGATGACGCTGTTATAACGTTCTCAAATACGACTACACAGGTATCAGGGTTTTTTATAACCAACACTACTTATGCTTATAAAACAATGAAATTTGGAAATACATTTTCACGAAAATTTGGAGATACAACTGGTACTAAATCAGGTGGATTATATGCTCAAGGTGCTTACCCTGATTTTTTTAAATTAGTTGTGTATGGATACAAAGCTGGTATAAAGAAAACTGACAGTGTGCAATTTTATTTAGCTGATTACCGCTTTATGACATCATCTTCAGATTACATTATTAAAAACTGGCAATACGTAAATTGCACAACAATTGGAGTTGTAGATAGCCTTGTATTTAAATTACGCTCATCTGATAATGGAAGTTTTGGAATGAATACCCCAGGTTTTTTTAGCATTGACAACCTAACAACTATTAATACAGTTGGAGTAAACGAATTAGAAAACATATCGAATAGTATTATTTATCCTAATCCAACTGCGAATCTATTGAATATTGTATTTGATGCAAAAAAAGAATCAGATGTATCCGTTCATGTGTTTGACGTTACTGGAAAGAAAATAGAAACTCTAATTAATTCTACTCAAATAGGAACTAATCAAATTGAATTAAATTTAGAAAAATTTGAGTCAGGAATTTATATGATTGAATTATCAGATGCCACGTCAGTGAAACGAATTAAAGTAATCAAACTTTAAACTATGCGTATTTATTTAAGTTTAATACCACTATTTTTATTTGCTATTTCTTGCAAGAAAGACAAGCCTGTTGATCCAATTCCAAGTCAAGAAATACAGGCTTCAAATCGAACTGTATTAATTATTAATGAAGGAAATTATGGCTGGGGAAATGCCTCCATTTCATTATATGATCCACATTCAAATACAGTAACTTATGATTATTTTAAGAAACAAAACGGAAATGCAAATTTAGGTGATGTATGTCAAAGCGTTACTAAATACAATGGCAGTTATTATCTTGTATTAAACAACTCAAATAAAATTATAGTTGTAAATGCTTCTGATTTTGCCAAGAAAAATACCATTACTGGATTTAATTCACCTCGTAATTTATTGCCTGTATCAGCTAACAAAGCTTATGTGACTGATTTATATGCAAACTCAATCCAAGTTGTAGATTTAAATTTAAATATCATTACTGGTAATATTGCTTGCATGAAAGGTACTGAAGAAATGGTATGTACTAATAACAAAGCATTTATAACCAATATCCATTCTAACTATTGTTATGTAATAAATACTATTTCAAATGAAATGACAGATAGTATTTTAGTAGGAAAAGGTGCGTCAAGCATTGTATTAGATAAGTATTCAAAAATATGGGTCCTATCAAAAGGTTCATCGGCAATTAGTCAACTTGGAAGTTTAAATTGTATTAATCCTCATACGTTAGTCAATGAAAAAAAATTGACATTTAAACCAGGAGAAAATCCATGGCGATTAACTATCAATAAAACACGAGATACACTTTACTATTTAAACACTGGTGTTTACCAACTTCCAGTTAACCATACATCGCTTCCTTTAGGCCCATTAATTGTTCAAGGTTCAAAATTATTTTATGGTTTGGGTATTAATCCAGATGATCATTCTATTTATGTTTCAGACGCTATTGATTACGTTCAGAAATCAAAGGTCGAAATTTATTCGGTGAACGGAGCCTTCATGAAAAGTTTTAATGCCGGGATAATTTCGAATGGCTTTGTTTTTGAATAAATTCATTTTACTATATTTGATTAGTGCAAAAACACTTACACATAATTTCTTTTGACATACCTTTTCCTTCAAATTACGGAGGAGCCATTGATGTGTTTCATAAGATAAGATGTTTACATGAAGCTGGCATAAACGTAACACTTCATTGCTTTCAGTATGGAGAAAGAAAACCGTCAATAGAATTAGAATCACTTTGCTCAACCGTTTATTATTATAAAAGAACCATTAAACTATTTGATCAATTTTCAATATTACCATTTAATGTAAAGTCTAGAATCAATAAGGAGCTCAAGAAAAATTTATTAAAAGACAATCATCCTATTTTATTCGAAGTATTACATACGTGCTATTTACTTTCTGATTTCGATTTAAAAGACCGAATTAAATTATTTAGACATAGTAACATCGAACACAACTATTTTAACGAGCTGGCTAAAACAGAGCAATCTACTCTTAAATATATCTATTTTAAAATAGAGGCTATAAAATTAAAATGGTTTGAAAAAAAAATAACTCACGCTAATTCTATTCTTTCAGTTTCAAAATCAGACTTAAATTATTTTAAAAAAACGTATTCAAATACTCCTAGTTATTACTTGCCAAGCTTCCATCCATTTGATACAATAACTATAAAAAAAGGACTAGGTGATTATATTTTATACCACGGTAATTTATCCATTTCAGAAAATTACCATGCCGCGATGTGGTTAATTGAACATGTTTTTAGTAACATTAAATACCCCGTCATAATAGCAGGTTTAAATCCTCCAAAAACATTAGTGCAACTTGTGAACCAATTTCCTCATATTACTTTAAAACAAAACTGTTCATTAGATGAAATGAATGAGTTAGTCTCCAACGCGCAGATTCATTGCCTTTATACAGCACAAGAAACAGGATTGAAGTTGAAATTAATACATGTGTTGTATGCAGGAAGACATGCTGTTGTCAATCAAAATATGTTAACTGGAACAGACTTAGAAAAGGCTTGTACGATATGTAATACGCCGTCAGAATACATAAATGCAATAGAATTATTAATCAAAAAAAACATGGATGAGTTGTTAATTTCAAACAGAAGTCGGTGTTTAACAGAAATGGATAATGATAAAAAAACTGAACGCTTAATTAGCTTATTTAATAATTAATTGCCCAACTTATCAATACATTCCCAAATGATATGCATGTCCTTTTCTACATTGTAATCTTTCGCATATTGTAAATTAAAAAGTTTAGAATTTTCGATTTCTATATCATGGAGCATGGTTGGAGATAAAATCGAACGCTTCATTTCTGGTAAATGTTGGTTTTTTGTTTTTCCAAAGCCAACCCATGAATACCGGCCAATCAATACATAAAAACAATTAGAGAAAAAATTATTTTTTTTATCCTGTATAAAAAACAAAATCGGACTCAATAACAGTATAACTAAAGCAGAAAAAAAATCTAATAGTCGTTTCTTTCTTTTATTATGTGGTTTTGAAATACTATTAAAATCTATCATATACAAATCTCCAGCCGTATCGATATGATTACTTCCGATTATTGAAAAACTTTCTGGAGGAGCAATTTTAAAGCTAACCCTATTAGAAACTAACTTTAACATACTGTTAATTATAACTTGCGAACTTAAATCTTTAGCGCAAAAAATGATTTCATTAATATGATGCACTTTGATGATTTCATCAATCTGATTGAATTTACCAATGAACATAGGTTGATAATCATTGTTTTTTTCTATGCTAACAAAGCCAACAAATCCCGTTTTAACACTCGTTAGTTTAATTAAATGATGAACTCTATTAAATTCATCTTCTTCACCAACAATAGCAATTCGTTTTACATTTTCATCAATCAGGCTATAGGTTTTAATTTTAAAAAGATGCAGTAAAATTCGCAAAATAAACATTGACATAAAGGCTACAATGGTTCCCAATAAAATTAATGCTCTCGAAAAACGAATCGTTTCGGGCAATAACGCATAGGCAATTAAAATAAATAGTGTACCAATTAAAATACCTCTGACAATTTTAAAAAGTTTAATGGGTTTATCATATCCACTATTAAAATATACAGAAACCATCCAAATAATCGCGTAAGATAAAAATGCGAAGGCAACTAATTTTTCAGAATAGGTCGTAGTTTGTAAATGCGCATTTTGAATATATAATTGTTTTGTTAAAAATAATCCTAAAATAATGCCTAAAAAATCTAACATTGGAACTGTAAACGTTTTCATCAAACGAACCAGAAGGGCTAAGGTTGCTTTTAATAGAATGGCAAAGCGAATCAACATATTAAAAACAAAGGCATTTGAACCACTAAAATGTTTTTTTGAAAAAATAGCCATGGCATTATAAAATATAATCACATAATTTAAGCTACTTCGCTTTGTACTCTCTCCTTTGTAATGAATAATTTGTGTTTTAGGAAAATAGTAGTTCTTAAACCCTGATTTAGTAATACGGTAAGATAAATCAATATCTTCTCCATACATAAAAAACGTTTCATCCAAAAAACCAATATTATCCAAAACAGATTTTCTTATGAGCATAAACGCGCCACTCAACACATCAACCGAATGAATGTCGTTCTCATCTAAATACGATAAATGGTACTTACCAAATTTTTTAGATCTTGGAAAAAACTTTGAGAAACCAAACATTTTATAAAAAGCCACTTCAGGTGTCGGTAATCCCCTTTTTGATTCGGGAGCAAAGTTACCTTGTCCATCCAACATCTTCACTCCCAAACCGCCTGCATCTGGAGTCTGTTCCATAAAATTAATAATCTTAGAGAATGTATCTTCCTGAACCACCGTATCTGGATTCAACAATAAAACAAATTCGCCTTTAGCTAATTTGATAGCTTGATTATTCGCTACAGAAAAACCAGTATTGATTTTATTTTCAATTAAAATAACGTGTGGGAATTTTTCTTTAATAAGAGTTGTAGAACCATCCACAGAATTATTATCCACTACAAAAATTTCGCAAGGCAAGGCCTCGGCAGCCTTAAAAACAGAAAACAAACATTGTTCAATGAAATGCTTAACGTTATAATTAACAATTATGACAGATAGTTTAACCACAGAGTAAGAACGCTAAAAATAACAAATAATTACTTTTAATGGCGATAATTATACATTTAATGTAAATGAAAGAAGTGAATATTAAAAAAAAGTATTAAATTCGCACTCTGATTTTTAAGTTCGCTTAAAATATTGGTCCCGTAGCTCAGCTGGATAGAGCAACAGCCTTCTAAGCTGTGGGCCATTGGTTCGAATCCAATCGGGATCACGATTAAATAAAAAAAATCTCAGTATAAACTGAGATTTTTTTATTTATATCAAAACTCATCCTCTTTTCAAAAAGACTTGAAAGGTGGTTCCTTTATTTTCTTCACTATGTAATACGGAAATTTTTCCGTGATGATAATTTTCAATAATACGTTTACTTAATGATAGGCCTAAACCCCATCCTCTTTTCTTAGTTGTAAAGCCCGGTTCAAAAACCGACTTAAACATCGATTTCGGTAATCCTTTTCCAGTGTCTGATAACTCGATAAAAACGCCTTCAGGTATATCGGTTAATTTAATTTTCAACTCACCTTTTCCATCCATGGCATCAATGGCGTTTTTACAAACATTTTCAATAACCCATTCAAATAAAGTAGAAGATAATTTGACGTAAATTTCATAGTTAGGGATTTCAACTTGAAATAAGACATTCTTCGACGTGCGCTGCTTCAAATAATCAATGGCATTTTTTAAAACGTCACAAATATTTTCATCTTGCAAAGTAGGTTGAGAGCCTATTTTAGAAAAACGTTCTGTAATCATTTGTAAACGCATGACATCTCTATTCATTTCACATACAATAGATTCATCTGTGCCGTGCTCTCTCAAATAATCTGTCCAAGCCATTAAAGAAGACAAAGGCGTTCCAAGTTGATGCGCTGTTTCTTTACTCATACCAAGCCAAACCTGATCTTGTTCTGCCTTTCGAGCACTGCTAAATAAGACATAAGCAATCAATAGAAAAAAACCAATGACAGCAAATTGGATGTATGGATAATATTTTAATTGAGTGAGTAAATTAGATTGCTCATAAAAAATATAATTTTTTGTTCCTTCTCCTAAATCGACCAATAAAGGCGTGTTTTGACTTTCCATGGATTGAATCGTTAATTTCAATTTTACAGAATCCTTTATCTTTATTGAATCAATATTTCCAAAAGCAATGACGTTAAGCTTGGTGGAATCAGTATATATCACTGGAACGGCGGCACTATTAATGGCAACTTCGGAGATAAATGATTTTATTAAACTATCAAATACAACTTTTATGTCGTTAAATAAGCGACTATCTTTATAGTACAAATAATTTTTTTGTCCTTTGTAAACATCAATAACAACAGGCTGATACATCGTTTTAATTGATTCTAACTCATGCTGCATGCGTTCTTTGTTATTTGCAATAATCGAATCAAAATTTCGGGAAGCGATAACTTGATTACGGTCGTCTGTTAAAATAACTGGAACCGTTGTATTGTCTTGTAATACTTGCAAAACAAATGAAATATCAGACAACTCATTATTTAATTGCTTTGTTGCTAAAGCGTATAATTCAGCTTTTTTGCGTTCCTCTGTTTGAAGTTTTTGGAATAAGATATTTGTAAATTTTACAAGCTTTGCTTTTTTCTGAACCGCATCTGCCCATAAGGTCACTTTACTTTTTTCATCATTTGCAATTGAATTAACTAAGCGGTTGGTATACCATAATGACGTGAAAACAATAAAAATTGCTACCAAAAATAGTATCAACTTCCAACGTTGTTTTTTAAAATAAATATTCATGGTATGATTACAAGTTACAAATTAAATGAACGTCATGTAAGATGAAATATTGCACTAAAAATAATAAAGCTTAAAGACAACCAGTTCTTCCACCATCAACAGGCAAATTAATACCAGTGATATAAGATGCCGCTGGTGATGCTAAAAAACAAACTGCGTTTGCAATTTCTGAAGCCTCAGCAAACCGACCCATTGGTATTTCTGAAATCATTTCCTTTGTGACATCATCTTTTGCATGACCTGTTTTAGAAGATTTATTATCGATGATGGCACTCAAACGCTGAGTAGCCGTGGCGCCAGGCAATACATTATTTACTGTAACATTAAATTTAGCCACCTCTCCTGCTAATGTTTTGCTCCAATTAGCCACCGCAGCTCTAATTGTATTGGAAACACCTAAGTTTGCTAATGGCTGTTTTACAGATGTTGAAATGATATTAATAATGCGACCGTAGTTAGCATGTTTCATTCCTTCTAAACAAGCTTGTGCAAGAATGTGATTACACACTAAATGATTGTTAAATGCAGAAAGAAATTCTTCTGTTTTTGCTTGATGAATAGGACCAGCTGGTGGACCTCCTGTATTATTAATTAAAATATGAATTTTAGGCTGACGTTGTAAATACGCTTCGACGATTTGTTTTAACTCATCAGGCTTACTGAAATCAACACATAAATAAGAATGAAGTTGTCCAGCACTTGCATTTAATTCTTGCTTAGTAATTTTTAAAGCGTCTTCATTACGAGCCACTAAGGTGATGCTTGCCCCTAAATTTGCTAATTCCATAGCAATTGCTTTTCCTATGCCTTGTGTACTCCCACAAACAATAGCGTGCTTATTTTTTAAATCTAAATTCATTTTAATTAATTTTTAGTTTCGTTTTTTTTGAAAAAATTCTTTTAATATACCACTACACTCTTGTTCCAAAATCCCTTTAACAACGATGGTTTTAGGATGTAGAACCGTTTCACTTATCGTTAAAAATCCTTTTTTATCATCACTGGCTCCATAAACTAATCGTGTAAGATGACTCCAATACAAAGCTCCAGCGCACATTAAACAAGGTTCTAAAGTAACATATAAAGTACAATCATTTAAATATTTTCCGCCAATAAAATTTGCCGCCGAGGTGATTGCTTGCATCTCTGCATGAGCCGTAACATCTATTAATCGTTCGGTTAAATTATGTGTACGAGCAATGATTTTATTATCGGCAACGATAACCACACCAACGGGCACTTCATCAGCATCAAAGGCTTTTTTGGCTTCTTTCAATGCTTCATTCATAAAATAATCGTCGCTGTATAATTCCATTATTCTTTTAATACCATATCAATTTAAAATAAAAAATAATTATTGCAATTTAGCTAAAGCTGAGTTTAATCTATTGATGACTTCTTCCTTTCCTATTAAAGCAAGCATATCAAACAATTGAGCTCCACCAGCAACACCTGTGGTTAATACACGAACTACTTGCATATCAATTTTCCCTAACTCTGGTTCAACTTCTGCAAACAAATGATGAATTGAATCTATTGTCCAAGTTGGTAAGGCATTTAATTTTTCAGTTAATTTAGAATAGGTTGATTTAGAATTTTCATTCCATTTTTTTGTCATAACCTTTTCATCAAAGGTTGTGGGCGCAACAAAAAAGTATGAACCTAATTCGTAAAATTCTGTAATAAAATGCGCTTTCTCTTTCACTAATCTACAAAACTCAACCACAAAAGTTGGGTCTTTTTTTATTCCTTTTTCTTCTAACAATGGCATTACCGAATTTGCTAACTCTTCGTTAGTGTGCATTCTTAAATATTGTTGGTTAAACCATTTTGTTTTTTCAGGATCAAATTTTGCACCTGATTTATTAACCCTTTCAAAAGAAAACTCTTTTATTAATTCTTCTTTCGAAAGAATTTCTCTGTTATCTCCTGGATTCCAACCTAACAATGCCAACATATTTATAAATGCATCAGCGGTAAATCCTGATTCGCGGTAACCGATATAACTTTCACCAGTGCGCTCATCATGCCAATTAATAGGGAACATGGGTAATCCAGACTTATCTCTTTTCGATAATTTTCCGTTACCGTCTGGTTTTAAAATTAATGGTAAATGCGCTAATAAAGGCATTTCAGATTCTAATCCTAAATAACGGTAAATTAATACGTGTGATGGAGCACTTGGCAACCATTCTTCTCCACGCACCGCATGTGTAATTTTCATTTCAATATCATCTACAATATGCGCTAAATGATACGTTGGCATTCCATCCGATTTTAATAAAACCTTATCATCAACTTGTGTTGAATTTACAGTCACCCATCCACGAATGATATCATGAAAACGAATTTCCTCGTTACGCGGTACTTTTAAACGAACCACATAAGGTGCGCCACTTTCAATTAATTTTGATACTTCATCAGCACTTAACGCTAATGAGTTTTTCATGTTTTGACGCGTAACAGCATTGTATTGTGGCGCCACAACTTTTGCTGCTTCTAATTTTTTACGCATTTCATCTAACTCTTCAGATGTATCAAAAGCCAAATAAGCGTGGCCTGATTCAATTAATTTATCAGAATACTTTTTATAAATTCCTAATTCCTTTCGCTCACTTTGACGATAAGGCGCATAAGAGCCGTCGCCAAAACCAACTCCTTCGTTTGGTTCTATGCCACACCATTTTAAAGCGTTAATTATATATTCTTCTGCACCATTCACATAGCGAGTCTGATCTGTATCTTCAATACGCAAAACAAAGTCACCACCATGTTTTTTTGCAAATAAATAACTAAATAATGCTGTGCGCACACCTCCCATGTGTAAACCACCTGTAGGGCTTGGGGCAAATCTTAAACGAACTCTTTTTTCCATAATGAATTGTAAAAGACAAAGATATTATTTACAATGGTTAAACGAAAAATTAAGTAGCATTCACCTTAAAATATTGAGAAAGTTTTGATACGCACATCACTTTTATTTTATCAAAGAGAAATTTGCTACAATTTATAGCAATCAATTGCTACTAATTATTAATACGTTTGTGTTAATAATTAATAAATGCTATGAAAAACATACTAACAGATTATTTCAAAGGAAGAGGAGCTCAGTTTAATCCTCACAATAAATTTATTAAAAACAGTTACGTTCAAGAATTTCCTGAAGTTATAGATGAGCCCATGCTTCAAAAAGAGCACACTGAAATTATTTATACCTATCCAAAAACCATTATTAATAAATTAGAAAATACGGATATTGGGTTGGCTTATTCTGTAAATCCATACCAAGGTTGCGAACATGGTTGCGTTTATTGTTATGCAAGAAACACTCATGAGTATTGGGGATATAGCGCAGGATTAGATTTTGAGAGAAAAATAATAGTTAAAAAAAACGCTGCTGAATTATTAGAAAAAGAATTCAGTCATAAAAACTGGAAACCTCAACCTATAATGTTATCAGGTAATACAGATTGTTATCAACCCATTGAGAAGGAGTTAGAAATAACAAGAAGTATTTTGAAAGTGTGTTTAAAATACAAACATCCTATTTCTATTATCACCAAAAACACGTTAATTTTAAGAGATATTGATGTTTTAACTGAATTAGCAGAATTGAATTTAGTTCATGTCATGATTTCAATAACTGGAACAGATGAAAAAATGCGCTTATTACTTGAGCCTAGAACATCAACCTATAAAAACAGAATCGAAGTGATTAGTAAATTGACTAAACATGGCATTCCATGCGGCGTTATGATTGCACCCATTATTCCGGGCATCAATCATCATGAAATACCTAAAGTCATGGAACAGGCAGGACTCGCTGGAGCTACCAATGCTAGTATGACAATTGTGAGATTAAATGGCTCGGTAGAACATATTTTTAAAGATTGGTTAATTAAGAATTTTCCTGATAGAGCATCAAAAGTTTGGAATCAAATTAGTTCCTGCTACACTGGAAAAGTAGGTGATAATAGAAAAAGCGTAAGAATAAAAGGAGAAGGTGTTGTTGCAGAATCCATTAGGCAATTATTTGAAGTGTCAAAAGCAAAATTTATGCAAAACTCCAAAGAAATTCAATTTCAAACGAATGAATTTAATTACAAGGCAGGAGATAAGCAGTTAAGTTTGTTTTGATTTAAAGAAGTGAATAAAACCTCAATAAAGCCATAATAATCAAAAAAATAAGTCAAAATACTGTTAAAATGATAAAAACTGGGTTACCTTTAAGCGATAAACGTATTAATAGAAACAGACTTTATGTCGAAAGTAACGTACACAGACCTAAATTTTATCAATGGCCTAAAGCATAATGATGATGTTGTGCTACGTGCTTTATACAAAAAGTATTATAACCTCGTTCTTAAATATGTTGTAAACAATAGTGGAAATAGCGAATCTGCGGCTGATATTTACCAAGAAACACTTATTGTACTCTATGAAAACGTACAAAAACCAAGTTTCGAATTGAATTGTCAATTACAAACGTATATCTATTCGATTGCGAAAAATTTGTGGTTAAAACAATTACGAAAAAATGGAAATATCATACGTTTTAAAGATGATGATGAAAATGAAGTCGTTGATGTGACAGATGAAATATCAGACCATTACAAAAAAGATTCTGACATTCAAAAAATGAACGAAAGTTTAGAGGAATTGGGAGAGCCTTGTAAAACCATTTTGAAAGACTTTTATGTATATAAACTAAACATGGAACAGATTTCAGAAAAATTTGGATATACGAATTCTGATAACGCTAAAACACAGAAATACAAATGTTTACAACGGTTAAAACGACGTTTTTTTGAAGATTAAACTATAAACAATGAGAGCAACTGATTTATTTGACAATTATTTATTTGGAACACTTACCGAACAAGATAAACTTGAGGTTGAATCACGTTTAAAAAATGAGGTTGAATTTGCCATAGCATTTGAAAAACACCGTGTTTTAATTGAAGGTTTGAACCAACACGAACAACACGTTAACATCAAACAAATATTTTCTACTATACATCAACAATCATTTGGTAAAGACGCTAAAATCATTTCTATAAAAGAAAGTTTTGCAAAAAAACATGGTAAATTAGTTGCAGTAGCAGCTTCAGTAGCAGTCATTGCGGTATTAAGTACGTTCACTATTTTAAGTGCTGGTGGTTATTTATTAAAACAACAACGCAACGATATTACGGATTTAAAAAGAGATGTTACAGAATTAAAATATTCTCAAGAAGCAATCATCGGAGGTATAAGCAGTGCTAAAACAAATCGCTTAAAAAAATATGCACCTGCAAATATTGAAGGAACAGGTTTTGCAATAAACAATAAAGGATATTTTATCACAAGTTTACACATGGTAAAAAATGCAGATTCTGTTTTTGTAACCAATTCCTTACTAGAAAGGGTTTCTGCCAAATTAGTAGCCGTAGATAATTGTTTGGATATCGCGATTTTTAAATTGGATCAAGTTGATGCGATTTCAATGAAACAATATCCGTTCTCGTTTAACAATCATCAATCTGAAATTGGTGATAAAGTATTTACCATTGGATACCCTCGTAAAGATATTGTATATGGAGAAGGTGCTTTGAGTTCGCTTTCTGGTTACAACAATGATACAACGATGTTTCAAATTTCAATTCCGGTAAATCCAGGAAATAGTGGTGGACCATTAATTGATGAAAAAGGAAATGTTATTGGAATGATTCGTGGTAAATTAAGTAATGCTGAAGGGACTGGATTTGCTATTAAATCTGATTTACTAAAACAAATTATTGATTCCGTAAAAGATGAAACCGTAAAAGCTGAACTCGTTTTAAATACTAAAAAATCAACGTTAAAAGGACTAAAACGTAGCGAACAAATTAAACGAATGGAACCATTTGTTTTTAATATTATGGTTTACAAAAAATAAGTTGCAACTCTAAATGCTAAAACTTATTTAACTTTGCCTTCTTCCTTTTTTGGAAAATATTTTTTGAAGTTGTAGGTGAACGTCAGCATGTAATACCGATTCAACACATTCGTCTGCGAATCTTGTATATAACTGTCCGTATTTGTTCGAGTCACACTATTGTTCATATTCAATAAGTCGTAAATAGATAATCGAAATTCGGCCTGTTTATTCTTTAAAAATTTATAGCCCATTGCAACGTTCCACAAAGAAATAGATTGATTGAATGCACTTGTTAATCCTGCATAATACATATTTGAATATTCACTTTGTAATACTAAACCTTTCCAAGGATTGATTGTAATTTTCAATTTAGAATTTTGCGAAAAGTATGTCGTGTTTGATGATGACTGCAGTGTATTATTAATATTACTGTAAGATGAATTAGAAGAAATCGTGAAATCAATTTTTTCGCTGATATTACTACTTAAAACGACACCTAAACCACTGGTCGCAGTCTTTGCATAATTAATTTGCGTGTTAATTAAACCAGGAACATGATTATAATTACCTGAAACATTTAAACTTAAATTAGTCTTGATTTTCTTGATTGGAAAAGTATAATTAATGAATGATCGAATTGAAAAATAACCATCTAAATTCACAGGACGAATAATTTGAGAGCCTTGTTTCAAAAAAACAGAATTATAAACTGTCGTATCTTGATTAGCAATCAATGTGCTATTGCCAATGTAATTGGTAGAATAATTAGCCCCTAATAAAGCAAAGAAAGAAGTTGCTTTAACCGTATTAACTCCCGAATAACGCATATTTAAATTTTGTTGAAAATCTTGTTTTAATTCGGGATTTCCAGTACTTAATTGTAAAGCGTTAGTATTATTAATCACATCTTGCAACTGATCAATTGCAGGCGCATTGTTACTTGTTCGGTAATTAATTCTCAAATTTTTCTTCGGAGAAAACTTAAACTGAAATTGAGCGGAAGGTAAAACAGATTCGAATGATTTACTCAATTGATAACTCGATGGAATCTCTTGCTGTTTAGAAAGTGTCGCCAATTGGTATGCCGCGTTAATTGAAAAATTAAATTTTGTTTTCTGATAACGATAGCCTAAACTACCTGCTTGAGATTGGTATTGATTATTAAACACATTTGTTAAAGAACTATCCAAATCCGTATATACATTGCTGTAATTATATATATTAAATGTTCGTTTGGAAGCATAATTATCTGAATATGTTGCAGAATAATCAACTAATAAAATATTAAACGAATCTAGTGGTTCGGTGTATGATGCATTTGCTTTTACACTATTCGTATTTTTTAAAACACTAGCTATTTGATCAATTGTATCAGTAAAAACAATAGCTGTATTGTAATATGAGCTTAGTGAATATACTGCATTATCTCCCGAATTATCGGTTATTGTTGGAGTTGCGTTAATTGAAAATGTTCTGCCTCTTTTTTTAAAAGCATGGCGGTACAAAATAAGTGCTGAAATATTATAGCCAGATAATTTTGCTGAATTTGTATTAATAGAATGACTGATGCTTTGCAATTCCTTTGTATTTAAACCATCTAATTTTTTTGAACTGTTATTTGTTTGAAAGGATATTTTGGGTTGAATGCTAATGGTATTTTGGGAGTCTAATTTTGATTCGATTTTAAAATTTAAGCGGTGATTAAAATTATCACTACTTGCATAATTGATTTCATTATAAATTAAGCCATTGTTTGATCCTAAAATGTATTGTTGAATTAATGAAGATTTAGAATCATTTTGCGTTGAATTAAAAAAATAGCTGGCATTTACTTCGGTTTTTTTACCCCATTTATCAGTATAATTTAAACCAAACAACGTTGTTGTATTGATTCCGTTTTGATTATTAACCGAGAATATATCAGTAGCGTTATTAGAACCGTTTCCTTGTCCGCCACCGCCTCTTCTTCCACCTCCGCCAGTAGATGCTGTACTTGCAACGCCTACTAAATCTTCTGTAGAAAAATTTTGCTCATTAATATTATTTGACTGTAACAAAACAGTAAGTCGTCTACTTCCTTTGAAAATATTAACCGATGCACCACCTTTATATTTTTTTTCATAACCATAACCACCGAATGCTTTACCAAAAACACCGTTTCTAAATTGAGCTTTCGTAACAATGTTGATTGTCTTACTTGCATTTCCATCATCAAATCCTGTAAACTGAGCTTGATCACTTTTTTTATCAAACACTTGTACTTTATCAATAATTTCAGCTGGTAAGTTTTTTAAAACTGCATTGGCATCATCACCAAAAAAACGTTTACCATCCACTAATACTTGTTTCACATCTTCGCCTTGCGCTTGTATTTTTCCATCAACAAGAGTTACGCCGGGCATTTTAGAAACTAAATCTTCAGCCGTTGCATCTTTATTTACTTTATAGGCTTTAGAATTAAAACTGGTAGTATCGCCATTTTGAGTTGCCAAAGAAATTTGCGCTTCGATTTTAATTTCTTTTAGGTTTAAACTATTTTGTTTAAGTGATATAACACCTAAGACAATCGGTTGATTTAAAACAACAATAGATTTAAAAATTGGTTTATACCCTAATGTTATTATTTTAAGCGCATATGAATCAGAAACCACATCGTCTAATTTAAAAAAACCGTCCATATCAGTTACCGTTCCTTTTACAAAAGATGAATCATTTGCTTTTAATAGAAACACAGATGTTCCCATAGAACCTTGTTTTGATTCGTCTATCAATCTGCCACTTATAAAATACTTTTGCGAAAAAGCATTCGCGAATGAAACAAAAAAAATAAATGTAAATAAAAATTTAAGCATAAATATTAAAGCTTAAATATACGATTAAGCTTTTTGGAAAGGCTAATTACTTGCTAAATCTCGCAACCATCTGGCCCGCAAACAACTGAATCATTACTTGGTAAATCAACGAGTTTAGTTTCATCATAAGCTTTATGCAATGCTTGTAAAAACGTATCGGATTCCTGAGCACCTGAAATGGCATACTTTTGATTTAAAACAAAAAATGGAACGCCCCTTACTCCTATCTGCTGAGCTTGTTCAATATCTTGATGTACTTCATTTGCAAATGTATTTCCATTTAACATGGTGCTCACTTCAGCTTTATCCAAACCAACTTCATTAGCAATCTGCAGAAGCGTTTCATAGTCTGCTGTATTTTTTCCTTCGATAAAATAAGCTGAAAACAATTTTTCTTCTAGCTCATTTTGCAAATTATATTTTTTAGCTAAATGCGATAACCGATGTGCATCAAAGGAATTAGCAACAACTGCTTTTTCAAAATTAAATTGTAAACCAACTTGATGAGCAATATTGGTAACATACGCGATAGTTTCAGAAGCTTGTTCTTTCGACCAACCTTTTTTTAATCTCAAATGTTCGATCGTATTTAAACTAGGATCTGTTATTGTTGTTGGATCTAATTGAAAACTCTTCCAACTGATTTTAATGTCATCTTTATGAGGAAATTGCTCTAAGGCTTTTTCAAATTTTAGTTTGCCGATATAACAAAACGGACACATCACATCACTCCAAATTTCTACATTCATATTATTCTCTATAAAAAAGAAGCCACCGTATAAAGGCAGCTTCTATATCATTTAAATTGTTACTATTATTTACTTTTCTACTTCAACTGCGCGTAATTTATTTAATTCAGCAATAACCATTTTACGTTTATTAGTAAAATCTGCAATTTTTTGTTTTTCAACATTTATTTTGTCTTCAATTTCTTTCATAAATGGATTAACTCCTTTAGTACTCGATTTAAAGAATCCTAAATTATTATCATACGTTTTTACTCGACCATTAATTTCTTCAATTTGTTTTTTCAAAAAGTCAGCTTCTTTATTTAAAGCAATCTCGGGATTTTCGCCATTAACAAAGCGTTCAATTTTTGATTTAAATTGCATAACCATTTTATCCGAAACACTCACATTCATTTTATCATACAATTCATCCAACTTATTGTAAAATGCATCATTGATTCTTTTCTTATCTTTCATTGGAACCATTCCTGCAGCATTCCAATCTAACGAAAATTGTTTTAAAGCAGCATGATTTTCACTTGTATCTTCTGATAAATTAAATTCTAACAACTTAGCTAACAAAGCTTCTTTAGCAACTAAATTTGCATCAAAACTTGCATCAACTGCTCCGAAGTGTGCTTTTTTAGCATCAAAAAAATGATTGCAAGCAGTACGAAAACTATTAAATAATTTAGTTTCATCGCCACCAGCATGTGGAATTTTTTTCCAAGCATCCTGAATTTTAATAATCACTAAACCTGTCTTTTGCCAATCGGTGCTATCTTTTACAGCATTTACTTTTGCAATTAATTCTTGTTTTTGAGCTTTAATGCCTCCAAGTTTTTCGTGCATCACATTAAAAAACGCTTTCTTTTTTTCAAAAAAAGAATCACACAATGCTCTAAATTCAGTCCATGTTTTATCATTCTCTTTCGCGTTAGCTCTTCCTATTAATTTCCATTCAGCTTGAATGGCTGTTAATTCGGATGTTAAATTATTCCATGTTTGACCGTTAGCAGTTTCCGTCTTTGTAAGAATGTGTTTTATTTTTTCTAAAACAGCGTTTTTCTTCTCTAAATTAGCATCTTTTTCTTCTTCAATGCTACTGTAATGAGCCTTCAATGTAGAATACGCTTCGTCAATGGCTAAGCGAAAAGCACCCTTTAATTGATCCCATTTATCATTTGGCACAGGCCCAATATCTTCCCAATCGTTGCGATAAATTTTTATTAATCGTTCTGCTTCCTTAATATTAGTTTGATTTTTAATTCCTTTTATTTTTTCAAGCAACTCAGTTTTTAATTCGTAATTGCGTTTTAAATCATGTTCCTGTAATTGCTTTGATAAACTTAATTTATAATTAAATTCTTCGATGGCTTTGCTGTAATCTGCTTGTATTTCTTTGTATTTATGCGTTGATACAGCACCACTTTCTTTCCATTGCTTTTGCAATTCAACTAACTTTTTAATTGCAGCACCGATATTGTCACTAACTTGACTTAAATCATTAATTTTTGCGATAATTTCTTTACGAATAGCTAAATTTTTGTTTTGATCTACAGCTATTTTAGCATCTTCTTCTTTTTTTCTAGCTTCAAATTTTTCAAAAAGTTTCGAAATGGTTATATCGTCGGGATGTTTAGCGTATTCAAATTCCTTTGCTTTACCACCTTCATCAACAAATTCTTGCTTTGCTTTTTCAAATTCTGAAGTCCATAATGTTTGGTACTCTTTCTGCAGAGTTCGCATTTGGTTAGCAACAGCACTAATGTCGGCAGAACCGATCATTTCTTCTAACTTAGTAATAATTCCGTTTTTCATTTTTTCTTTTTTAAACCTTTAGTATTGGCTTTTGTTTATTGTTTAATTTTAGGCCTATCAAAAATAAAGTAATTTTTTAGTTTGCAAAACTTTAAATTACTTTTTTAACTAAATAATTTAATTATAACAAATGACCATAATTGACCATGAAGCTTTAAATTTATTAGATTTTCATAAAATAAAAAACGAAATAAGTTTATTCGCACATAGTGAAAAAGCAAAGCAGCAAGCCTCGCAAATTTCAATCATAGCAAATACAGAAAAACTAATAACAGAACTGAATCGTGTGTCAGAATTAAACACGATACTTAGTAATAATAGTTTTTTTCCAAATTTACAATTTGAAGATTTTAAGAAAGAAGTTACACTTCTCTCGTTAGATGGTAGCATGCTCATTGAAGAACAATTTTTTCTAATAAAACAATCCACAGAAATAGCCAACACACTTATTCGATTTTTAAAAACTAATAAAAACAACTTACCTTTTTTAAACGAACTTGTTTCAGACATTGATGACAATAAAATCGTAACAAAAGAGGTTGATGCGATTCTTGATTTTGAAATGAAAGTAAAAGATAATGCTTCTAAGGAATTACAAAAAATTCGACATGATCTCAGAGAAAAAAGAAAAGAAAGTGATTTTAAATTTAACCGATATGCTAATGAATTAAAGAAATTAGGTTTTTTAAGAGAAAACGAAGAAAGCTATTTTAATGGCAGAAGAACACTTGCTGTTTTAGCTGAAAATAAAGGAGAAGTAACGGGTTTTGTTCATAGTAAAAGTGAAACAGGGAAAACAATTTTTATTGAACCAAGTGCCTTAGTTAACATTAATAATGACGTTGCTGAATTGGAAATTGATGAACGTAGAGAAATCAATAAAATACTTAGAGAATTAACGGCAAAATTAAGAGTTTACGCACCACAACTCAATCAATTTTATTTTTTATTAATTGAAGTAGATGTTTTAAGGGCAAAAGCATTGTATGCCCAAAAAATTAAAGCCTGCTTACCAATCATCAGTTACGAGCCCGAATTAAAATTAGAAAAGGCATTCCATCCCATTTTATTTCTTCAAAATAAAGAACAAAAAAAATCCACTATTCCGCTTACTGTTCATCTGCATAAAGATGAACATTTATTGGTTATTTCCGGTCCAAATGCTGGCGGAAAATCGGTAACACTTAAAACAATTGGTTTATTGCAAACGATGTTACAATGTGGATTATTAGTTTCAGTTGGGCCAAATTCAGTCATGAGTTTTTTTAAACATATTTTAATTGACATTGGCGATACACAAAGTATTGAGCACGAATTAAGTACTTACAGTGCACGATTAAAAAAAATGATTTCCATATTAGACACTGTTACATATCAAACTTTAGTTTTGATGGATGAGTTTGGAAGTGGGACAGATCCTGACCTTGGAGGCGCTATGGCAGAAGTTGTTTTAGAAGAAATTGTAAAATCAAAAACATTTGGAATCATTACAACACATTATTCTAATGTAAAATTATTAGCTAATAAATTAGATGGTGTAAAAAATGGAAGTATGTTGTTTGATTTAGAAACACTTGATCCAAAATATATTTTATCGGTTGGCGAACCGGGAAGTAGTTATACATTTGAAGTTGCTGAAAGAGTTGGCTTTCCTATTGATTTGATAAATAGAGCTAAGCTTAAGACAGATACAAATAAAGTAGATTTAAATAACTTATTAGCCGAAGTTCAACAACAAAAAACAATCCTTTACGAGGCTATAGAAAAAACAGAGCACGAAAACTTTTTACAAAAAATATCGAAAGAAAAATACGAAGTATTATCCTCTAATTACCAAGATAAAATTGAAAGAGAGCGCGAACGTAAAATTGAATTAGCTAGGCTAGCTGATTTTGGTCAAAAGTATTTAAGACTACTTGATGATTGGAATAAAAATGAAAATAGAAAAAATGTCATTAAACGCTTTATCGATGGAATTACAGCAGAAACCAACAAACGCAAAGATTTAGAAAAACAACATAAGCTTGATAAATTTTCAGAAAAAAAAGTAGCTCGCATTAAACCTTTGTTACAAATGGGGACTAAAGTAAAAATATTAAATAGTTCGCAAATTGGTATTGTAGATGAAATAATAAACGAAAAAGTAAAAATAACATCAGGAAATTTAAAAATGACTGTTAACATTCACAACCTAGAAATTGTGAAAGACTAAAACTCCAAAACAAATTCTTTATTTGATTGAACAGCTTTGCCGTTATACATTTCCGGATTCCAGTTTTTCATTGAATTCAGTATTTTTTTAATGCTATCAATGCTTTTTAGATCACCATTCGCAATTGATTTAATTTTTAATACTTTAATCGTTCCATTAGGTTTTATAATAACCTTTATTTTATATGAACCTGATAACTTTTCATTTAATTCGCTTTGCTTCGCATAAGAGATCACATAATTTTTTATTCCAGCTTCACCACCTGCAAAATTTGCTTTAGGTTCAGTTGTATTAGGAATAGCTGTTAACTGAATACTATTTTTTTTAGCCGTAGCAGTAATGGCAACTTTTTCTTGCTTATTCTCTGATAAACTTTTTGTACTGCCCACTTTGCTATCATCATTCTCAACTGCAATTTCATTCAAACTCATATCTGCACTTGCAACTTGTGGTTTTTCGATGTAATTAAAACTTTGTGAAACTGTTGCGCCGCCTATTGTTTCAGTGGATTTAACTTCTCCTTTATTAGATATGTTTCTCATTGCTTCGTCCTTTGTTGTTTGCGATGATTCTATACGAACAGGTGTTTCCGATTTTTTTGCGTCTGTTTTGAATAAAGCTTCATCTGCATTACCAATGAATTGTTTCGCTTTTTTGTTTTTAACTGGAATTTCATCCTGATTGATTTTTTCTATCTCATCTTTTATTTGATGCTTAGGCGATTCTTGAATAGATTCATTATTTAATGCTAATTCAGAAGATGAATTTTTATTAAAATCAATTAAATAAAACAGAGAAATTAAAACAATTAAAACGATGGATGCCGCCGCAGAAAAAATGAAGGTATTTCGATTTTTAAAAAATGTATTTTCAGATACTTTTTTAGAAATCCCTAATTGTACATCTATATTCAATTTAGTGAAATTATCCGGAGAAGAATGGTCTACAAATCCTTCTAAAGCATCTTTTTCAAAATCATCCAAATCTTGGTCAATAGGCTGATCGCTCGACTTAAGTTTAATCAAGTTTAAAAGCTCGTGAGCCGATAATGGTTTATTTGAATTAGTGTTTTCCATTATGATTGTACATTTCCTGTAATTTGCTCTAATTTAATTTTTAAATTTCGTTTCCCATTTTGAATATAACTTTTCACTTCATTGGCTGTAAAACCGGTAATTTCTGCAATTTCAACATACGATTTATCTTTGAAATAAAATAAATCTAAACATTTTTTTTGCTCATCATTTAGTTGTTGAAGCGCCGATTCTACATGCTCATATTGCTTTTCTTTATCCTCTGCTTTATAAAGATGCAAAACAGAATCCGTTTCCATAAATAAATCCGCATTATTTTCAAGTTCTAACTCTTTTTTAAGGTTAGACCGTCGACTACGAATTACCATCAAACAAAAGTTTTTAGAATAGGTATATAACCAACTTTTAAAAAATTCAATTGGATGTTTCAATAAATCAGTAAATAATTTCTCAAAAATTTGCATCACGGCATCCTTGGCGTCATCTTCATTTTTGAGATACTTCAAAGAAAGACCTAAAACCAAATGTGCATACCGTTTATATAATATACCAACAAACACTTTATTTTGAGTGCTTTTATATTCTGCAATTAATTCTAAATCAGAATACTGGTTATATGTTTGGTTGTATATCAAAACACAATGAAGATACTAAAAAAATCATTTGATTTAAATATTCCATTCAGCTTCGACTCGTAGATTTAAAAGTTTAAAAATCCATCTAATTGAATATCAATCACTTTCTGAGTTTCTAAATCCGATAATTGTTTAGATTCATTCAATAAATTAGTAACCAAACTAATGGGTAATTTATTGTGATACACATTAATTTTTAAATAATTTAAAATATTCGTTAAATGCTCTAAACCTCTCAAATTTCCAGCTCTTCCAGAAGATACACCAACTAAACATGCCTTGTTATTTTCCCAATATTTCGGTGGAATAGCATCTAAAAAAACCTTCAAAACACCTGCAAAACTGCCATTATACTCTGGGGAAATAAAAATAAATTTTGTTTGCTTTTCCACTAAAGTATCGATAACCTGCTGAAATTCAGGCGATCTATTTCCATATAAATCGGAAGAAATAAATGAAGCAGGTAAATCTCTCAAGCTAAAAAGTTGAGCGTCAACACCTTTTTTCTTGAGCACGTTCAGGTAGTAATCAGCAATTTTTTCAGTATTGCTATCTAATCTATTCGTGGCGGATATAATGGTTATAGAATTCATTTTATTATTAACATTTTAGGTGAATTATAATTTAGTGTGTTTAAAACTAATAACAGATTAAACCATCAAATAGTTTATTTTTACGAGACACAAATTTGATCTTTTTTTTGCAAAAAACGAAACTTAATACATACAATTATCAATTAGTTGTAGCCTATTGAAAATAAAGAAAAAAAGTTCAGAGAATTAAGAAATAAAGAAAAATAACGACATACTCGAAAATACTAACTAAGTCATAACTTATGGGAAAAATAATAGCGATATCGAATCAAAAAGGTGGAGTTGGTAAAACAACTTCCGCCATTAATTTAGCAGCATCACTTGCCGTGTTGGAATATAAAACATTATTAGTGGATGCTGATCCTCAAGCTAATTCAACTTCAGGAGTTGGCTTTGACCCGAAGGAAGTAAGAGAGGGATTATACGAATGCATTATCGGAAATAGAAATCCGCAAGATTTAATTCTAGAAACAGAAACACCTAATTTATTTTTACTTCCAACGAATACGGATTTAGTTGCCATCGAGTTAGAAATCGTTAATCTTCCCAATAGAGATTATATGATGAAAGCAGCTTTAGATAAAGTAAAAGACGATTATGATTTTATTATTATTGATTGTTGTCCATCTTTAGGCCTAACGGTTATTAATTCGTTAGCTGCAGCTGATAGCGTCATCATACCTGTTCAATGCGAATATTTTGCATTAGAAGGCATGGGTAAATTATTACAAACGATTAAATTAATTCAAGAACACATCAACACGAATTTAGATATTGAAGGCGTTTTGCTTACGATGTATGATCCACGTTTAAAATTAGGTAATCAAGTAGTAGAAGAAGTGAAAATGCATTTTCAAAACATGGTTTTCAATACCATTATTCAGAGAAATGTAAAATTAGCAGAAGCTCCTAGTCATGGGAAAACAATCATCATGCACGATGCTGTTGGAAAAGGATCCATCAATTACCTTAATTTAGCGCGTGAAATTTTACAAAGAAATAACTTAACCAAAATTTCAGACGAAAATCGTACTATGTCATTTACGGATGAGGAGACTGATTTTAATGAAGCATAATAACCAATTTTTGTTGATTTAAATAATCAATAACAAAACCCTTTAATACAATAGAATGAGTAGTAATAATAAAAAACCAGCACTAGGAAGAGGATTAAGCGCTTTATTACAAAATGCTAAAACAGACATTACAACAAGGCAAACTGGAGAGGCAACGCCAGTTGTAGGAACCATTGCCATGGTAAAAATAAAAGATATTGATACAAATCCTTTTCAACCAAGAACTCATTTTGATGAAAATGCATTGCATGAATTGTCTGAATCGATTAAACAACATGGCATCATTCAGCCAATTACTGTAAGAAAACTTGGATATGACAAATACCAATTGATTTCAGGTGAACGTCGTTTTAGAGCTTCACAATTAGCAAACCTGGAAGAAATCCCTGCCTACATTCGTGTTGCCAATGATCAAGCTATGCTTGAAATGGGATTAATTGAAAATATACAACGTGAAGATTTAGACCCAATTGAAATTTCTTTAAGCTACAAACGATTAATTGAAGAGTGCGATTTAACCCAAGAACAATTAGGTGAAAAAGTAAACAAACAACGAAGTACAGTTACTAATTTCTTAAGACTACTAAAATTGCCAGCAGCCATTCAAAAAGGTTTAAGAGATAAAGAAATTTCAATGGGACATGCTCGTGCTCTTTTAAGTATCGAAAATGAAGATAAACAATTGGCTATTTATGCCTTGTGTTTAGAAAATGAATTATCTGTTCGTCAAGTAGAAGAATTAGCTCGCAGTGAAAAATTAAACTTCACGCCTAAAACAACTCGTATTGAAAAACCATTAACTACTGAAGATAAACAAATTAATAAAAAGTTAGAATCCATATTTAATACATCTGTTGAGTTTAAAAGAAGTGTTAAAGGTGATGGCTCAATTAAATTAAGCTTTAGTAACGAAAAAGAATTAAATCACATCTTATCTTTTTTTGACATTAATTAACGAATCGTATTTTAAATTCAATACCAGTTTTATTACTATTAATTAATTTTACAACATTGAAATTATTTTTTCTATATACCATTTTTATTTGCTGTGCTTTTTTTTCGCCATTAAACGCGCAACCTAAAGATAGTTTGAACTCTGGAAAAAGCACAAAACATGCTATTTATTCGGATGCACGAAAAGCCATTGTGATGAGTGCTTTGATGCCAGGTTTAGGACAAGTTTATAATAAAAAATATTGGAAAGTTCCTCTTATTTTAGGCACACTAGGTGGCATTACGTATTGGGGAATAAATAACAACAAACAATATAAGTATTACAGTACTAATTTGCGTGCCGAAAACGATGACGATGCTTTAACAATAAACACAACAAACTATAACAGCGCTCAGTTAATTATCCAAAAAAGATACTATAGAAAATACCGTGATATTGCTATTATGACAGGTGTTTTAGTTTATCTTATAAATGTTATAGATGCTAATGTGGATGCACATTTAAAAACGTTTGATGTAAGTGATGATTTGAGTTTACGCGTCATTCCTTTTTCCCAATTTGATGTAAATAGTAAATTACAAACGGGGCTTACATTACATTTAAACTTTAAATAATTATAACTAAACTTTCTTTTAAAAGTGTTTTAATAAGAAATAATAACAATATGAAAATTGCATTATTAGGATACGGTAAAATGGGCAATGAAATTGAATCCATTGCTTTACAAAGAAATCATTCCATTGTATTAAAAGTTGATGAATCGAACGCCGATACATTTTCATTAGAAGCATTGCAAAACGCTGATATTGCCATTGAATTTAGCACGCCACATGCTGTTATCAAAAATATTACTAAATGCTTTGAGGCTCAAGTTCCTATTATTGTTGGCACAACAGGTTGGTATGATCATTTTTCGGAAATAGAAAAAAAATGTGCTGATAAAAATGGTACATTATTTTACGCATCAAACTTCAGTTTAGGCGTAAATTTGTTTATGAAAGTAAATAGTTACTTAGCTGAGATTATGAATAAATACGAATCGTATGATGTAGAAATGGAAGAAATACATCATATTCATAAATTAGATAAACCAAGCGGAACTGCTATTACATTGGCAAATCAAATCATTGAAAAATTAGATAGAAAAACGAAATGGAGTATTTCAGAAAAAGAAAATACTGCTTTATTTATCAAAGACAAACGAGAAGGAGAAGTTCCAGGTACACACATCATTAAATATACATCAGAAGTTGACGACATTGAAATCATGCATAAAGCACATAACCGTAAAGGTTTTGCGCTTGGTGCGGTGATAGCGGCCGAATTTTTAAAAGGAAAAAAAGGTATATTTACCATGAACGATTTACTTTAACATTACAAATTTTTAAATAAACCTAACATTACAATCAACACATTAATACCTATGGGAAACATCATTTTTTTTATACTTATTATAATATCATTTATAGGTTTATATAAAATTTTTGAAAAAGCAGGAATAGCTCCTTGGAAAGCACTTATTCCCATTTATAATTTTTGGGAAGTTGGCAAACTCATCAACCGTCCAAAATGGTGGGCCTTTATTATGATTGTGCCGGGCGTTAATTTAATCATGTATGGTGTTTACGGCTTTCATTTAGCAAGAGCCTTTAAAAAGCGAATGACTAATGATTTAGTTTATGCAGCGATAATGCCTTATTTATACTTTGCGTATTTAGGTTTTAATAAAGAGGTTAAGTTTTTTGGAGTAACGGATATTAAATCTGAATCATCAATTGTAAAAAATTGGTTAGACCCAATTATTTTTGCAGTTGTTGCAGCATCTATCATTCGTGGTTTCTTTTTTGAAGCCTTTACAATTCCTACCTCATCATTAGAAAAATCACTAATGGTAGGAGATTTTTTATTTGTAAATAAAGTATGTTATGGCGCTAAGGTGCCCCAAACACCAATAGCTTTTCCATTTGCGCATCACACCTTACCATTTACAACCGAAACAAAATCATATTTAGAGTGGATAAAAATTCCATATCTGCGTTTACCGGGTTATTCGAAACCAAGCAATGGAGAAATTGTTGTTTTTAATTATCCTGATGGAGATACGGTTGCTGTTGGCTTTCAAGATATGAGTTATTATCAATTAGCAAGAAGTATTGGCTATCAAAATGTGCATAATCCGAAATACCGGCCACCATATGGAGATGGCAACAGACAAATTGGAAAAATAGTTGCACGTCCTGTTGATAAGCGTGAGCATTATGTAAAACGTTGTGTTGGAATTGCAGGTGATAAATTAGAAATTAAAGATGGCGAACTTTATATCAATGATAAATTAAGTCCGATGCCAAACGACGCACAGCATCATTATTTTGTGAAATGTAAAGAACCTATTTTCACACCCGAATTTTTAGATGATTTAGATATTTATTATGATGAAGCTAATTTACTTTCATTAGTTCCTTATGGCATAGGTGATACAACTATTGTATACTCATTAGTTGATAGGCCTGAAGTTCATGCAGATAATGATTTTTTAAACGAGTATAAAAACACGCTGAAATCAGATACTGTTTTATATAGTCTAAATCTAACCAAAGAAAAGGCTGAAAAAATTAAGTCGATGATGGGCGTTTATTCTGTAAATAAAGAAATTAAAGCAAAAGGAAAGATTGATTTAAATATCTTTCCACATAATGCTTCTTATGCTTGGAACAATGACAATTTTGGTCCTATTCTATTACCTAAAGAAGGGACAACCATCAAAATTGATACCAACACTATTTGTTTATATGAAAAAATGTTGAGTACCTACGATGACGGCATACATCAAATAACAAAACAAGGAGCTCAAGTTTTATATGATGGCAAACCTATTACATCATATACATTTAAACAAGGTTACTATTGGTTAATGGGAGACAATCGTCATAATTCAGCGGATAGTCGAAGCTGGGGAGTTGTGCCGTTTGATCATGTTGTTGGACGTCCAGTATTTGTTTGGTTTAGTATGAAAGACCCTTCTAAAAATTTAGTTAGTGGAAATAATCCAATTGGCTCTTTATTTAAAAATGCACATGATGGCAAATTTCGTTGGAACAGATTTATGTGTTATGTTGGTCCAGAAGGTTTAATATCTTGGAAGATTCCAGTTGCATTATTTGCCCTACTTGCTTTTGGATATAACTTCTGGAAAAAAAGAAAAGAGAAAAAGAATGAGAAAAAATTAGTTTAACTTGTTTAATCCAGAGATATTAACCGATTTAATTAAAGTACAAATGCCATTTGGAAGATACAAAGGTACTTTACTTTCAGATTTGCCAGTTTCCTATTTAGAATGGTTTCAACGTCAGGGATTGCCTGCCGGTAAACTCGGAATGATGCTTGCAACCGTTTATGAGATAAAACTAAATGGATTAGAAGATATTTTGTATCAACTTAAAAGAGGCGTTAAATAATCACATGTGATAAATGTAATAATAGAGATTTTTTGATGGATTTTCCGGTTATTAGATATTCTGAAAGCAACAAAAATAATTAGTGTATCTTTGCAAAAAAATTACCAATGACAACTTTTAAAGATCTCAACCTTTCTAAACAGCTTCTAAACGCTCTTAATGATATTGGGTTTGATACACCTACTCCAATTCAAGAAAAAGCATTTCCAGTAATTATGTCGGGAAAAGATGTAGTTGGTATTGCGCAAACAGGAACCGGTAAAACATTCTCTTATTTATTGCCAATCTTAAGGCAAATAACCTTTTCAGAACAAAGACAACCTAGAGTATTAATAGTTGTTCCTACGCGCGAATTAGTAATGCAAGTAGTTGGAGAAATAGAAAAGCTGAGTAAATTCATGAATGTGCGTTTTACAGGCGTTTATGGTGGCGGAAACATAAACATACAAAAGCAAAAAGTATATGATGGATTAGATATTTTAGTTGCAACTCCAGGCAGATTGATTGATTTAACTCTCAGCAGAACCCTTCAATTTAATGGTATTCAAAAATTAGTCATTGATGAAGTTGATGAAATGCTAAACTTAGGATTTAGAGCTCAATTGATAAAAATATTAGATATACTTCCCGAAAAACGCCAGAACTTAATGTTTTCTGCAACTCTAAATGAAGATGTAGAAATGATGATTGAAAATTATTTCACAAAGCCAGTTTATGTTGAATTAATAACAAGAGGTACTCCTTTAGAAAAAATCATTCAACAGGCTTACCATGTGCCAAATTTTTACACGAAAGTAAATTTGCTCGAAAATTTATTGCAAACTGATGCGGAATTTAAAAAAGTATTGGTGTTTGTGAAAAATAAAAAAATAGCAGATGAAATTTTTAAAGAATTAGAAACTGAATATGGCCAAGAAATAGGCGTCATTCACTCGAATAAAACTCAACCTCAGCGTTTTTATGCAGTTAAACAATTTGATGAAGGCATTCATAAATTGTTAATTGCTACAGATGTCATTGCGCGTGGATTAGATTTAAAAGATGTGACCCATGTATTGAATTTTGATATGCCATTAAAAGATCCAAACTCCTACATACATAGAATTGGGCGAACGGGAAGAGCTGATAAAACGGGAATTTCTGTTAGTTTTATTACAAAGACAGATGTTGAAATTCAAAAATCAATTGAAACATTGATGAATAAAAAGATGACTCTTTTAGAAATCCCTGAATCAGTTGAAATCTCGATTAACTTAACGCAAGATGAAAAACCTGTTACGAGAGATAAAAACCTTAATAAAAACAAAAAATTAGTTAAGCCTACTGGTGCTTTTCACGAAAAATCCGAAAAAAATAAAAAAGTTAATTTAGGTGGTGCACGTAAAAGAGAAAACCAAAAACGTATTGCGGAACGAAAAAGTAAGAGGCAGTATTAATAATTTTTTTTAAAAACAAACACTTCTTACATCATCCCTTAAATTATATTTGCTACTCATTACTTCGCCGTATGCGCCAGCACTTCGTATAGCAATAAAATCGCCACGTTTTGTAATTGGTAACTCAACAGCTTTACCAAAACAATCACTACTTTCGCAAATAGGACCAACGATATCGTATTTTACTATCTCTTCTTCAATCGATGATATGTTTTCAATCTTATGAAAAGCTTGATATAAAGCTGGCCTGATTAATTCAGTCATTCCGGCATCTAAAATAGCGAAATTTGTATTGATTCCGTTTTTAATATATAAAACCCTACTAATTAAACTGCCGCAATTGCCAACCACAGATCTTCCTAATTCAAAATGTAATTGTTGATTTTTTCTAATTTCAATAAAGTCGTAAAACAATTTAAAATAAGCCTCAAAATCAACGATGGCTTCATTATCCGGTTCATGATAATTAATACCTAAACCACCACCAACGTTAATGATAGGCAAATCAAAACCTTTATTTAAAAAATAATTATTTATTTCATTTACGCGAGTACACAGTTTTTTAAATGGAGATAAATCAGTTATTTGAGAGCCAATATGAAAGTGTAATCCTATTAATTTTAAGTGCGGTAAATTCTTTAGCTTTTCAATTACAGTTTCAAATTCATAAGGATTGATTCCAAACTTATTTTCTTCTAAACCAGTTGTAATATATTTATGTGTGTATGCATCAACATTTGGATTGATGCGTAAAGCAATTTGTGCAACTTTACTTTTTAAATTCGCTAATTCATTAATCACTTCAAGCTCTTGAATGCTTTCACAATTGAAACAAAAAATATTTTGATCTAACGCATAATTAATCTCATCATCACTTTTTCCAACACCCGCAAAAACAATTTCTGAGTTTTTAAAACCGTTTTCAATAGCGCATTTCACTTCATTTCCACTTACACAATCAGCACCAAATCCACTGTTTTTGACAACCTCAATGATTTTCAAATTAGTATTTGCTTTAAAAGCATAGTGAACATGATAATTATACTTTTTACTTTCTGTATTAATAACAGAAAGTGTTTTTTGAAGTAACCCAAAATCATAAAAGTAAAAAGGAGTTTTATGTTTTTGAAGTTGTATTTTTTTTTCTTGAGAGAACATAGTAATGTAATTGATTTCAGTTAGTTTTTAAATGTTATTCATAACCAAACAAGCCTTTATTTAAAGCTATCAACGCTTCTTTTTTATGTATAGAGTTAACCAAAACACTTACATTATTTAAACTCCCACCATAAGATACCATTCGTAATGGTATATCTTTTAATGCTTCCAAAATTTTAAAAGCGTAACCGGCTTTATCCTTGGGCAAATTACCAACCACACAAATAATAGTTTGATCATTTTCAATTTCAACGGTTGCAAATTCTTCTAACTCTTTGGTGATTTCTTTTAAATGATAAAGGTTATCAATAGTAAGAGATATTGCTATTTCAGATGTTGTAATCATATCGATAGACGTTTTATAGCGCTCAAAAATCTCGAACACAGCCCTTAAAAAACCATGGGCTAAAAGCATACGATCACTTTTTATATTGATTGCACAAATACCATCTTTGGCGGCAACTGCTTTTATTCCCTCTGTTGCATGTTTATCCGAAATTATTGTACCTAACGCTTCAGGTTGCATTGTGTTTTTTAATAATACGGGTATGTTTCTTTTTTGAGCTGGTAAAATGCATGTAGGATGCAAAATCTTTGCGCCAAAATAAGCAAGCTCAGCGGCTTCATCAAAACTTAATTCTTTAATTGCGTGTGTTTTAGAAACTATTCGTGGATCATTATTATGCATACCATCAATATCTGTCCAAATTTGAACTTCATTAGCATGTATGGCGGCGCCAATAATTGAAGCAGAATAATCACTTCCCCCACGTTTTAAATTATCAATTTCACCAAATGCGTTTCTGCAAATAAACCCCTGAGTAATAAATAATTTATTATTTGGGTGCTTATTTAATTCTAAAGTTAAATGCTTTTCAATATAACTTATTTGAGGCTCATCATTTTCGTCGATTCGCATAAAATTTAAAGCTGGCAATAAAACTGCATCTATTTTCAATTCTAATAAATAAAAATAAAACAAGGCTGTGCTTAATAATTCACCTTGCGCTAAAACAGCTTTTTCTTCATTGGAAGTAAACATATCCAATGTAAATGATTTTAAATAAGCGAAATGATTTTTAATTAAATCAGTTCCCTTCTCTTTGAATTCAGACTCACTAAATAATTGATTAACGACATTGTAATAGTTTTGTTCTAATGAATTAATTAATTCACTAGCTTATCGGTTTGCTTACCAAAAAGAGATTTGCTTATTTCTACTAAGGCATTCGTTGTTCCGCTCATTGCCGAGAGAACAATAATTTTTTCTTCATTAGTATTTATTAATGGCACCAATGCTTTTATAAGTTCTGCCGTTCCAACACTTGTTCCTCCAAATTTTAAAATATTCATATTATTCTTCTTATCAATCTGCTTATATTA
>CANLAV010000013.1 GCA_947487905.1 Bacteroidota bacterium
ATAAAAAAGCCTTGTAAGATTTACAAGGCTTTTCTTTGCATTTCTGCGGTCCGGACGGGACTCGAACCCGCGACCTCCGCCGTGACAGGGCGGCATTCTAACCAACTGAACTACCGGACCAACACCATCTCTTTCGATTTGGGATTGCAAATTTAATACATTTTTTGATATCAACAAAATATTTGAGTTAAAATTTTATTTTTTAATTAATTACCTTGAAAATTAATAAAAAGCTCATATTTATTTAACACAATTAAACAATATGTCTATTTTTGCAGGCTAGTATCGTTTAAACATTATTTTATCTTTACTTTAAATACAACCTTATGAAAAAACTAAGTGCCATTATAACTCTATTTCTTTTCATTATTAATTTTGCTTTTGCTCAAGATCAAGACCCGAAGGCAAAACCCATTTTAGATGATTTAAGTAAAACGACTAAAGCATACAAATCCATTGTATCTGAATATATTTTCACCATTACTAGTAAAGAAAAAAAGCAACTAGAAAAACAAACTGGAAAAGTTCAAGTAAAAGGCAATAAATTTAAATTAGAGATTCCAGGAAATACAATCGTATGCGACGGCAAAACGATTTGGGCACATAACAAAGATGCCTCCGAAGTAACAATAAAAAGTTTTGATGGAACTAATGAAGATCAATTAAATCCAACAAAGATTTTCACAATGTATGAAACTGGATTTAAATATAAATATGATAAAGAAGAAAAAGTTGGCGCAGTTATGTGTCATTTGATTACACTTTTCCCTTCGGTTAAACCAGAAAAAAAGAAATTTCACACCGTTAAACTTTACATTGATAAAACAAAAAAACAAATGGTTAAAATGGTTATGCTCATGAAAGATGGTAGCATTCAGACTTATGACATAAAATCATTTAAACCAAACGTGGCACTTGCTGATCCCATTTTTGTTTTTGACTTAAAACCATTTAAGGCAGATCAAATAACAGACGAAAGAGATTAAGGGCCATGAAATTCGGTCTCATTGGTCATTCCATTTCTCATTCATTTTCTAAAACGTATTTTGAAACTAAATTTTCAGCATTACAACTAAGTCATGCTACTTATCAAAATTTTGACATTCACGATTTAGATACGCTTAAATCTATTATCGTTGATCATCATATCAGCGGATTAAATATTACAACGCCTTTCAAAGAAACAATTATTCCTTTGTTGGATGAAGTAGATGAAACAGCCAAACAAATTGGTGCTGTAAATTGCGTAAAGGTCATTTGGAAAAACAATGCACCATATTTAATCGGATATAATACCGATTACTATGGCTTCGCTCAAAGCATCAAACCGTTTTTAGAACCCATTCATCAGCAAGCCTTAATATTAGGGACCGGTGGAGCCTCGAAAGCCATTGCATTCGCCTTAAAAAATATTGGCATCGATTATTACTTTGTGACTTCTAGTGAAAAAAAAGCATCAAATTATTTCAACTATGAAGACTTAAATAATCATGTATTAAATGCTTTTAAATTAATAATTCAATGTACGCCCATTGGGATGTTTCCGCAAATCAATGATTGTGTTAACCTACCTTATGAATTTCTAACTGCAGAGCATCTATTGGTGGACTTAATCTATAATCCTGAAGAGACCATCTTTCTAAAAAAAGGAAAAGAAAAAGGAAGTATGACTATGAATGGCTTAAACATGTTGAAACTTCAAGCAGATAAAGCTTGGCAAATTTGGAATACATAACATTACTTCCAAAAAACCATTTTTATTCCTAGTAAGATTAGAATGATACCGAAGATTTGTTTAATCGTTTTCTGATCTAAAGAAATAGCAAATTTACTACCGAAATAACTTCCAAAAACAAACGTGCTACAAATAATAAGGGCTGTTTTATAATCTACATATCCTTCTTTATGATAATTTAAAACACCCATTATTCCAATAGGCAATAAAAACATAAATAAGGTTGTGCCTTGTGCTTGATGCTGTGAAAAGCCCAAAAAATAAACCAATACAGGTACAATAATAATACCACCGCCAATACCAACTAAACCGCTCAAAAAACCAGCAGCTAAGCCTAAGGTCAATAAAATTAATACAATTGATCCATCCATATTTTTTTTAGTTTGCATCGTCTTGTTTTTATACGCTCAATTAAAAATCTGTTGATAACGATAAATAAGTCATGCCTTTTTGTTTTGTTTTATCATCAACCCCCCAAGCAAAATCTAAACGAATAAAATAACCAACTAAACGCGAACGTAAGCCAAAGCCATATCCGCCAACAATGGGTTCCTTTTGATTGTATATCGTTAAGGTAATTGGATTTCCGCCAAACACATTTTTATTCAAAACATTCTCATCACTGTAAGGATTTTTTCCATACCATGCCATACCAATATCAGCAAAACCAATGATTTGAAAATTATTAATAAAATCAGATTTGATGGGTGTATTTAGTAAGTATTTAAATATAGGACAGCGTAATTCACTATTGTAAACAACAAAATTATTTCCATTGCGTGTATTTTGTTTGAAGCCTCTTAAATTAGTTGCCAACGTTTGGAATTGGTATTGGGTCGGATTCACAATATTAATAGTTTGATCAAATTTCGGATTCACCCAATTATCAACGCCTCCTAAATAATAAATTAATTTATCCGTTCCTAAAGACGTTGCGCCAGCAAGACGATTACACCAAATTAAATCTCTATGTAATTTTTTATAATTTCGAAAATCAAAACCAAGTGTCACTAAATCGTGTTGCTCTGATTTAATTAATCTCCAATACTCTGCCCACATTTTGAAACGTGTCCCGTTATATAAATTCAATCCACGTTTTCTTGAATTATCAAAAATGTATTCCAATTTTGCTCCACCGTAATTATCATAAGCATGAGGTTTTGCTAAACTCACATCACTTACTGATGCAAAAACTGTTCTGTCATTGCGAAATAATAATGAAAATTTAGTAGCAGACACTTCACTGAATGGTAACTTCCAAGTATAGCGTGCATCATGAGTTTGTACTTTAGAAATGCCGGAAAAACCATTTACTTTTAAAAATGATTGGCGGTGCAATACAAGTTGTCGATCTATTTTATAAATTCTATTTTCCCAACTTAACAAATATTCATTATCTAATGATCCCGCAATTCTAAATCCTGCAACGATTCGTTTATCTTCAAACAAATCACTTAATCCAACTTTAAACAAAGCGTTTAATCCAGGGTTTAAATAAATAGGACTACCGCCGCCTGTAAATCTTTGGTAATTAGTTGCAAGAAAGGAGTTGTCTAATTGGGAAACAATTTGATCTGTTTTAAAACTGGTGTAATAATTTTGTTGGATAGGAAAACGAAGTTCCTCAGTAAATGCTTGCTTTTGATTTTTAGGGCTATTCTCTTTAATTAAAAAACCATTTTGTTTGAATTGTTTTACTGGTTCATTATTAATGATAGGCCCTGAATTATCCGTTTTTTTATCAGCACCGATGATATAATTATCAATATCTACACCTTGATTGGTGGTTGGTTCAGGATCTGTTTTTTGAGGCGTATATAAATCTTCATTTCTAATGGGATTTACTATTTTTAATTTATCAGGATCGGATAATGGTGATTTTGGTGTACCTCTAAACCAAGTATCAGACAATTTTTGTGAAAGTAAAACGCCTGAATTTATTAAATCACACACTGTCAATTTTTCTTGATTATTTTCAATGGTAATTTCAGCAAGCTTTGTAAATGAAGAATTAATATGATACTCTTCACAATTTTTCAGATTATTACTAATGGCTTTTGTCCTATAAAAAAAACGGTAATGCTCAACCGTGTCAACAAAAGAAATTGCACTATCAATGACACCAACAAATCTATTGTAAATGCCATTAGAATCACTTAAAAACGAAACAACGCCATTAGCGTATTCTTGTGGCTTGATTTCATTGATATCGGGAGTATGAGTGATTCTATTTAAGTAAGTCGATTTGGTTTGAGTATTATAAACAAACAAATCATTGTTTCTAGAAAATTTAAAGTTCAATTTAGCGTCTTCATTTCCTTTAATCGTATCATGCGATCTATTAGATTCAAATACAATGCCTTTTGAATTATTAATAAAAATAGGGTTGTTATCATCCCAAGCATCATTTGTAATTTGTTCTATGCCACCGGCATTTAATGAGAAAATAAAAACATCCGATTGACCTTTCCCTTTTTTTACAGCACTCATCACTAAACGCTTACCATCATGAGAAAAAGCAAAACTATTTATTTTTTCAAATCCAGTAATTGGTCGTTTAAAATGTTCTTTTGTTTCCGTATCATAGGTATGAATTTTCAACGTGTTTTTATACTCATAAATCATAGCAATGACGGTATTATTAGGATGCCATGCAATTAATGGGTAACTATTATCATCCAATCTTTCAAGTTTTGGAAATAATTTTATGAGGCGTTTAGTCTTTTTTTCACCAATGGTATTCAACCAAACTTTATATTGACCTAATTCGCTTGTTGCATGAATTATTTTTTGACCATCACCACTCACTTTTAATTGATAATAATGCCTTGATTTTTTTTGCTTTTGCAAAACAGAAATAAGTGGTGAATTTTTTCGAGCAGTATCTTTAAAATCAAAATACCGTTTAGATAATAAGGTTGAAAAATCGAACGTTAAATTTTCAATGGACGTGCCTAACACATAAACAAAAGCGTTATTGGCATTCCGACTCACTTTAGTCATATACAATAAACTTGGGATAACAGCTTCGCCATAGGTGTCTGCCACATAATACCACATGGCGTGTCCAGCCAATACTGCTTCTTTTCCTGTTAATTTATTAAACTTATAAAAACGATCATTTAAAACAGCATCCATGACACTATTATCTATGCTAGTGTTCCATCCTTCAGAGATATAGGCGATTAAACCATTTTTAAACCAATCTGGTAATACTAATAAGGTTGAATTCCGCACTACATCACGTGTTCGCCCACCATACATCATTTTATCAATAATTAATTCAGCTAAGGCCGCTCTAATCTGTTTATCTAAATCATAATGCGAGCCTGTGAAATATAAAAATATTTTATCTCCAATAATACGTGTTACACCTCCTATGTTTCCATTTTCCTCGGTTGCTAATCCAATATTAGATTGTTTAAAATCATTTTGATTATTATAGACTATGACATCTAATTTGTCTTCTAACTGAAAATCGAGGCGTTTCTCAATAACAGGTAATTGTCTGTTGACAGATGTTGCAGCATAACGTGCAATTTCTTGTCCACCTTCGTATAAATAAACTCTAAATCGTTCGAAATCAAAATACGTCCAATCAAAGGTTTGGTACTGCATGCGATTTTTTCCAAAATCAAGTTGCGAGCCATAATAAAATTGCGAAAAAAGTACTTTTGTAAAAAAGACACATAAAATTATAACAAGATTTTTTTTCACAGGAAATTTGATAATAAGCCCTAAATTTAGCAAATAAAATTTAAAAAAACTATGATAACAATTTGCAGTTTTGTATTCGGTCCATTTCAAGAAAACACCTATGTATTATACGATGAAACAAAGGAATGTGTGATAATAGACCCGGGAAATAATACAGCAAGTGAGGATAAAAAAATGAGCGATTTTATATCTGAAAACAACTTAATTGTCAAGCGATTAATTTTAACACATGGGCACATTGATCATATCAATGGAAATAAATATGTATTTGATACATATGGTCATTTACCAGAAGTTCATCAAAGTGATGTGTATTTTATTGAAAAACATTTGTCAAGTTCAACGATGTATGGCTTACCGGCACAACAAAGTCCAATGCCCGAAACGTATTTAAAAGAAGGTGATGTGATTGAATTTGGTAATTCGAAACTACAAACTATACACACTCCTGGCCATTCTCCTGGAAGTATTACGTTCTATCATGTAGAAGAAAAATTTATGATTGCAGGTGATGTTTTATTTTATGGCAGCATTGGTAGAACAGATTTACCGATGGGCAATATGGATGATCTCATTTCATCAATCAAAAACAAACTATTTAACTTAGGCGATGATATGAAAGTGTATAATGGACACGGGCAATCAACCACAATTGGATTTGAAAAATTACATAATCCTTTTCTAATTTAATAAACTACAAACTGGTCCACGTTGTAAGACCTTGTTGAGTGAATTTAAAAGATTGTACATTGCCTCCAAGATTTTCTATGGCTTTGGCTACTTTAATTTTTGTAACAGCAGGGCAATAAAAAAACATAAATCCACCACCACCAGCGCCAGATATTTTACCGCCTGATGCCCCATTTTTTAAAGCCGTTTCATAAACGGTATCTATTAATGTGTTACTGATGGAATGAGCAATTTGTTTTTTGTTTGTCCAACCAAAATGTAAAATTTCTCCAATATTTTTTAATTCGCCACGCAATAAACTATCTTTCATTTGATGAGCTTGCTCTTTTAAATGATGCGTAGCCTCAACCGATTTTTCATTATTATCTTTTACATTTTTCACTTGCTCGTTAATGATGGTAGCTGAAAGCCTTTGTGTAGCAGTAAAATAAAGTAATAAATTAAATTCTAATTCGTACAACACTTCATCTTTTAATTGCAATGGATTTACAATGACTTTATCATTTGCTAAAAACTCCATAAAATTAATACCACCAAAAGTTGCCGCGTATTGATCTTGTTTACCGCCACTCATGTTTAAATCTTTTCGTTCGATTTCATAAGCTAAATGTGCAATATCATATTTACCTAAAGGTAATTTAAACCATTCTACAAAAGCACCAATTAATGAAACAACGATGGTTGAAGATGTTCCTAGGCCTGAACCTTGGGGCGCTTCGATATAGGATGTTAATCGAAATGAAAGAGCTGGCAAATTAAATTGTTTTACGATACGATTGTATACACCAATAAATAATTCAAATCCTTCAACTAAGGCTAGTTCTTTTTCTGAATTCAGAGTTATGCATTTACCAGTGCCATCAATACAAAATTCAATGGTATTATTCGTTAATGGCTCTAAACTCGCGTAAGCGTATAAATCAATGGTTGCATTTAAAATAGCGCCTCCAAAAATATCACTATAAGGAGAAACATCTGTTCCGCCACCTGCTAAACCAATCCTTAATGGAGCTTTACTTCTAATTATCATGTTATAAATCGTTAAATCTCAGTTGTTATTTTTTAATTGCAACAAGTGCATACACCATTGGTATTTTTTTATCAATGTGTTTTATGCGGTATTTCTTAGGTTCAATTTCAATGGTATTTTCAAAACAATTATAAGGAGAATAATCGTATTCTTCCAACGCATTTAAAACTAATCCTTGTTTTAATAAGGCGTTGACAACTTCTGACATGGAGTGATTCCAATTGACAGAAGTCTGAACAATCGGAGCGGATTTGTCAGCATAAGTTCCGTTTACAGTTTCTACGTAGGCACCGGAATTAAAATAATCATACCCCACTTTTTCAAAGGCATCATCAAACATCCAAACAACAGGATGAAATTCAACAAATACAAACTGCCCATGTGGTTTTAAAAATCGAGAAACTATATCGGCCCATTTATCCATATCTGGCAACCAAGAAATGGTTCCATAACTTGTGAAAACGATATCAAACTGTTCATGTAAATAATTTGGTAAATCATAAATGTTACAACACATAAATGTGGCTTGGCTGTTAATTTGTTTTGAAATTTCATTTGCTTTTTCAATGGCCTTTTCTGATAAATCAATTCCAACAACACTAGCTCCTAATCGTTCCAAAGACATCGTATCTTGCCCAAAATGGCATTGCAGATGCAAAACACGTTTACCCTTAATATCACCTAGTAATTTAAGTTCAATGTCATTCAATGATATTTGACCACTTAAAAATCCAGGCATATCATAAAAATCTGACTTGATATGCACGTCCGTTTTTTTATTCCATGTTTCTTTATTTATCTCAATATAATTATGTTCAGACTTCATGATTTGTAAAAATAGGTTGGTTTTATTTACGCATTGAATTTAATCTTTTTACGGCAATTAATTGATCGTAATAAGTGCCTCGTTGTCGATGATAAACATAAATACTATAATCATTCTCCGTTTCCCAATGGTTTCCTTCTGTCAAAGTTTGATCGCCTCCTTTTTTATGATCTGATAAGAAGACATAGCTGTAGTTATAATAACCTTGTTTCAAATATAATTTTCCTTCGTAACCTAATTTTTTATAATTATAATTGAGTCGATTGGTATGATTCGTTTTCCATTCCGTTAATTTCCCTAATACATAAAAATTACCTTCACTCTGAGCATTATCGTAAGGAAAAAAGAAGTGCACCCAAGCGTAATCAGCTTCAATATCAGGATTTCCAACCATGTCTTTATTTTTAATTAAATAACTTCCATTGATATCGTTATAAAAAGAATAATTTTTAAATGTTTTTAATTCATCCGTTTTTAATTCGATGTGATACTTTGAAACACTATCTCTATATATAAGATTTACTCTTTCTGTATAAGTTCTTAATGAGCGGGTATCAAAAAATCTAAACTCATTTCCTCCATTAAAGGTCGATTTATCATCTAACGAATAAGTTAATTTTGTTGGTTCTACAAATGTTGGTTTAATATCATTGATGGCATTATCCCATCGATTATTTTGCGTCATCACAATTTTTAAATCGGTAAATGGATTTGTTATTTCGTATCCTGAGTTTACAAGTGAAAAATCAATATGTTGTTTTTCATATTGTTCATCATTCCCAATTGCTTGATTGAGGGTAGATAAAACAGTGACTTTGTTTTCATAAATCATAAAACGTTTAGTCAGTACTAGTTTTTCTTTATCATTATCTTGATAAACATAAACGATGTAATTTCCTGATTTAGTAAAATTAATATTAGCCTGTGGAAAGGTGATGGAATAATGCGTGTACTTTTGAATGGTATTCGTTGAAAACGAAAAGTTTAAAATATTTGCTTCAAAAAATCCATTTATAAATTCTGAAGGCATTAAGTTAGAAGGTTCCCAATTGGCTGTACAATGTTCGAAACTCAAAGAATAATTTTTTTTATCAAAATCCAAATCATCAAAACTTAATTCAAGCACGTTGCCACTATTTAATTCTAAAACCGCAGGGTTAGCATCAAAGGAAGATTCATGCAGCTGCACAGATAAAATAGATGGCTGATAAGTCCAATCAGAATAATGCATGACGTTATCATTAACATAATCTGCTTGTGCAAATGTGTTAGATACAAATACAAAACATAAATATATTAGGTAATAGAATTTCATTGAAATAGTAAACGTATTTAAAATTAAAAAAGTATGTGAAACGTTTTATTGTTTGATCAAATCCCCTTTACCGATGCGATTCAAATTGATTTGACTGGGATTTCCTTTATAATACACATTTCCATCTCGTGCTATTTGCACATCCATTAAACCGTTTTCGGGGGCATTGACAAAAGAGTTGCCTATGGTGGCAGTATACATGTAGGCATAATTTGAAATTAATAAACCATTGGCATATAAAAAATTTGTACCAACACAACTACTTTCTAATTTAACAGTATTTCCTGTTAAATAAACATCGCCATTACCATGTGTGCTAACCTTAAGTTTATTCGTATTAACTTTCAACTTTAAATCTCCAGAATTACTTGTTCTAATAGACAATTCAGTTTGTGAAATTGTATTTATAGATTCTATTGTTCCAACGCCCGCATTTTCAATATAATTAAAATACGGAGCATGAATAAACACTTTAATATTATGTTTATATCCTCTTACCCAGTTACATTTATTGTCATTCTGTATCCGTAAGGTTTCTCCAACTACTTTTGTTTTAATAAGAGATTGTAGATTTTGTCCAGCTTCTACTTCGACTTTAAAAACAGAATCTTGCGTGATATATACATCTATTTTATCTTCAACAAAAACAGATTTAAACGAATTCAGACTTCTTTCTTGAGTAATAATTTTTCCTGTTGATTTTATACAGTCGAAACAATTTTCTTTCTTACAAGAAAAGAAAAAAAATCCTAAAACGATATATAAAAATACTTTAGTTTTCATTTGATTTTCTCTTTTTAAGTTTAAAACGATACCCAATTCCATAATCAAAATGAGATGCCACAGCCCAATGAGATTTTAATGTGAAATTAAACATGATTCCGTTATCACAAAAATACCTAATTCCAATTCTATGAAAAATAGGTCCATCTTCTTTAGGTTTTGAGATAGCATAGTAACCCATTTCTATTGGCAAACTGACTCTTCCGATATTGTAGGCATAACAAAGTTTTGGTCCTAACTGTAATAAATCAGTCCAACCATTTGATGGATTTCCGGAGGTTTCTAAATGATATTCATTTTGAGTATCATAGCTTACATCAAAACCAAAACCAAACTTATGTTTGTTACTTCTGTTATAATAATAATTAACACCCAATGTATTGGCAATATACTTCTGACCATTCGGTGGCTCATGTTCATTAAACCCAACAGCATCCCAAACTAAAATTTCATGCTTGGTTCCCCACACCTCAGTTGTGTCAGGTTTTATATTTTCAACAACTTCATTTTTTAATTTGAATGTCAAACCTAAATTTAAAGAAACAACATTTAATCCTAAATTGGGAACAGACGCTCTACCATTAGAAGCATGGGCAAAAGAAAAACCTGGTTCAAGTCTTAACGTCTTATTTAAATTAACATGCCAAAACCATTTCCATTGCACGTAGGTGTTTAATCCACTACCAATAGCAATATTTTTTCTATTAGATTGGACATCATACTTTTTAGTCAAATAACAAGCTCCCCAAGTAATACGCATGTGTAAACGTGTTTTTTTTTGTGATTTATTGAGTGGGATATCAATAAATGGAGATAATCCAAAACAATATCCTAATTGTTTGGGATTAGCAAAATCAATAAAGTTAAAACTTAAACCTACTTCGGGCATATTATTTTCTTTGTGCCATTTTTTATTACCATGGGTTGGTTTTACATAATCTAAACCTATACCAGTTATGTAGCCCTTTACTAAATGGCCGATCGTGCTTCGATGCTCTAATATAAAACCTTGGGTTGGCGCAACTTTAAGATAATAATTTTTTGAACCCGTAAACCCATTTTGAGCATTTAGCATGTAAACAGGCAATAATAATAAATATGTCAGAAGGTTTTTAAAAAACACAATTCAAATTTAATCAATGATTTTAATTAAAAAATTATTTTATCAATAAAATAAGCATAATTTAGCAGCCTGAATTAGAGTAAACATGAATAAATAACATGAGATACTTTAACATAATAAATAGTGTAAAAAAAGTGAATACGATCAACTATTCTATAATTATAATTTAAAACTGAAAATTCGTTCTTTTATGTTAAACCGCCGCTACCTTAGAATAAAAACAATGCAACTCTTGTATTCATACTACCAACAAGATAAGCCTAATGTTCTGTTTTACGAGAAAGAACTTTTTAAAAGTTTAGATAAAATTTACGATTTATATATTTACGTATTAGTTCTATTTACAGATATTCATCACGTTGCTCATTTAATTTCTGAAGAAAATAAAAACAAGCGTTTACCTACAAAAGAAGATTTAGAGCCTAATGATCGCTTCTTAAAAAACACGATTTTAATATCATTAGCAAATAGCCAAGACGTTAAAAAAGAAATTCTAAATAGAAAAATATCATGGCAAGAAGATTTTGATTTAGTACGTAAATTATTTTTAGAATTAAGAGCGACTGATTTATATAAAAACTACATGGCATCTTCTACCCCATCTTTAAAAGAAGATAAACAGTTTTTAATAAGCGTTGCAACTGAATTTTTATACGAACACGAATTAGTCAATCATGTCTTTGAAGAAAAAAATATTCATTGGGCAGATGATACATTTGGTGCCTTTTCAATGATCTCAAGAACCTTCGAAAATTTTAATGGTGAATTTAAATTAACGCCATTATTTAAAGATGCTGAAGATGATAAAAAATTTATCTCAACTTTATTTTTAAAAACAATTGCCGGCGATAAAGATTATGAAAAATTAATTGACGATAAAACTAAAAATTGGGAATTAGATCGTATCGCTTCTATGGATGTTTTATTAATGAAAATGGCCCTTACAGAGTTTTTACATATCAGTAATGTTCCTGTGAAAGTTTCTTTAAATGAATACATCGATATTTCGAAAGAATACAGCACGCCAAATAGTAAAACGTTTATCAATGGTATTTTAGATAAAATCATTGTAGACATAAAACGTGACAACTTAATCCAAAAAACAGGCAGAGGTTTAATGGAAGGAAATTAGACTACGTTTAATGTTACTTCATGCATATTAAATGAAATTATTAATACTCGATAATTACGATAGCTTTACGTATAACCTAGTTCATTTAATCGAAAAGGTAAGTAACATCCAATTTGATGTTATACAGAACAATAAAATTGAATTGTCAACAGTGTCTTTATACGATAAAATTTTATTGTCACCAGGTCCTGGGTTACCAAAAGATGCAGGCATCATGCTAGAAGTTATCAAAAAGTATGGTCACTCTAAAGACATACTTGGTGTATGTTTAGGGCTTCAAGGTATTGGCGAATCCTTTGGAGCAAAATTAAAGAACATAAATCCTGTATGCCATGGAATAGCCACTCCAATTAAAATTATAACTAACGATACTATTTTTAAAAACTGCCCTAGCACTTTTACAGTTGGACGATACCATTCGTGGGTTGTGGATGAACAAGAACTTCCGAACGAACTATCAATTACTGCCATCGATGAACATGGATACATCATGGCGTTGAAACATAATACCTATAATGTCCGTGGTGTTCAATTTCATCCAGAATCTATTCTTTCAACCTTTGGTGAAACTATTTTAACTAATTGGCTTAGAGAATAAATAAAACTAATGAATTATTAAAATCAAAAGTCGATCTTTTAGTTTAAATGAATGCTAATTTATACTTGATTAAAGTGAAAGATAAAGAATAAAACCTTAAATTTGGATCTCATTAGTTGATTTTAAACCCATGAATAAATTACAGTTATACATCATCGCATCATGCTTAGTGATTTTATCAGCTTGCCAACAAAATGGTAGTAAAGATATAACGACCAACGATATTCAAAACACAAATTCGGCAGACGGAAGAACAAATACTAAATTACCAGATATAAAATTTGAGGAAGAAACGCATGATTTTGGAAGAATCACACAAGGCGAAAAAGTTTCGTATAGTTTCAAATTTAAAAATACAGGAGGTAACAGTTTAATCATATCTTCTGCAAGTGGCAGCTGTGGTTGCACTGTTCCTGAATTTCCAAAAAAACCAATTTTACCAGGAGAAGAAGAAAAAATTAATGTAGTATTTAGTAGTGAGGGCAAATCTGGATTAGTTGAAAAATCTATTTCTATTGTTACGAATTGCGAACCAAGCACAAAAATAATTTACATAAAAGCTGATATCGTAGTTCCTGCGAGCGCTAATCCAAGTGCAGACTTACCAACAGCACATTAATAGTTTAACATATAAATCAATAACCAATAAACCAAACAAACATGAACAATTTAGTAATTTTAATGGCGGGGGGAAATCAAAGTGCAATTGGCCAAATAGTGCCGTTGGTATTAATCGTAGTAGTATTTTATTTTTTTATGATTCGCCCTCAAATGAAAAAAGCAAAAGACACCAAAAAATATATTGAAGCATTAAAAGCTGGAGATAAAATTTTAACGATTGGTGGTATCTATGGAACGATTCAAAAAATGAATGAAGACGGTACTATTATTATAGCAGTTGAAGATGGAACAAAAATAAAGATTTCGAAAAATGCTGTATCTCAAGATGCGACATCAACCTTAAATCAAACTGTTTAATCAATCAATCGGTGGTGTTTTTTTCAACTAATACATGAATACAAAAACCACAAATAAAATAACAAAAGTAAAAAAAGAACTTTTTAGTAAAAAAGTTTTGACGTTCTTGATATGCCTAAGCATTGCATCACTCTTATGGGTGGTGCATACTTTAAATTTAAATTATAAATACGTTATTCACATCCCGGTAAAATTTAATAATTTACCTACCAATAAAATCATTATTGGTGATATTCCAGAAAAACTTGATATTGAAATTAAAACAAGCGGATTAAAACTACTATTCATTATTTTTAGTAACCGAATTTCTGAACTCAATATTGATTTCAATTCCCTTAAAACAAATGCTAAATCACAAGCCTATTCGATTAGCAATGGAAACTTCAGTATTAAAAACAGTATTAATTTCAACGTTGAGATTTTAAAAATAAGACCTGATACGTTGTTTTTTAATTTAGCCTCAAACAATACACGCTTAGTGCCTGTTAAGTTAAATTTAAAAACCACTATGCGTTCCGGTTATGCTATCACAAAGAATCCAGCTGTAAACCCAGCCTTTATTAGTGTTTCAGGTGATAGCCTTTCTCTGTCAAAAATTGATACTGTTTACACCATGCCAATCACCTTAAAAGATGTTTATCAAAACTACAACGAATCCATTTTATTAAATAACACAAATTTAAATAACCACTTCAATTTAAAAGAAGTCAACATCCAATTTAATGTGGACCGATTAACCGAAACAACAATACGTGTGCCAGTAAACTTTATTACAAACCAATCAAACAAACACATTAAATTACTTCCTCCATTTGTAAACGTTACATACTTGGTCGCGATGAAAGATTATGATGCCATAAATTCAAACTCTTTTAAAGCCACTGTTAATTACAAACAAATAGAAGAAAAACAAACTAAGTTAAAAGTTGAACTAATCAGAAAGCCCTCTGAAATTAAAGTCCTAAAAATAGAACCATCTACTATTTCTTATCTAAAATATAACTGATGATTATTATAGCGCTAACAGGTGGAATAGGAAGCGGTAAAACAACCATTGCCAAACTATTTGAAACAATGGGTTGCCTTGTTTATTATTCTGATGAAAAAGCGAAAGAACTTTATTACCATACTGAAATAAAAAAGCGTGTCATTCAATTACTTGGTTCAGATACTTATTCAGCAAGTGGTTCATTAAATTCAAATTTTATTGCTGGAATAATTTTTAAGGATAAAACAAAATTAGAATCTTTAAATGCCATTATTCATCCAGCACTAGAAAAAGATTTCGAAATATTTGTCAAACAACAACCTCCTGATTGTATCATCATAAAAGAAAGCGCTCTCCTTTTTGAAACTGATTCTTATAAAAAATTTAAAAATATTATTTTAGTCACTGCAACACTCGAACAAAAAATAAAAAGAGTGATGCAGCGAAATAACATGCCGAGAGAAACTGTGGTAAAAAGGATGTCAACTCAATGGCCCGATGAACAAAAAATACCTTTAGCAAATTATATTATCTCTAATAACGACACAGAAGCCATCATTCCTCAAGTCATTTCCATTTTTAAAAAAATTAAATCGTAAGTTTATGAAAAAAATTGGCATCATTACACCGGGCGGAGATTCCCCAGGAATGAACGCTTGCTTGCGAGCTGTAGTGCGAACGGCCATATCTGAAAATATTCAAGTTATTGGATTTTTTCATGGTTATGAAGGGCTCATTAATAATGATTTTATTGAATTAACATCCGATAAAGTTGCAAACATCATTCATCGTGGAGGAACCATTTTAAAAACTGCACGAAGCAAACGTTTTATGACAGATGAAGGAATGAAGCAAGCAGTTCAAACTTTAAAAATGCAATGCTTAGATGGTTTTATTGTTGTTGGCGGAGATGGAAGTTTTAAAGGCGCTTTAGCACTAAGTAAGCATCATCAGGTAAAAACAATTGGATGTCCGGGAACTATCGATAATGATTTAATTGGAACAGATTTCACCATTGGTTATGACACGGCTATTAATACTGTCGTTGAAGCTGTCGACAAAATCAGAGATACAGCAGAAAGTCATGATCGAATTTTTTAGTAGAAGTGATGGGACGTGATGCTGGTTTAATTGCGTTAAGAACTGCTATTGCTTGTGGCGCCGAAGCCATACTCATTCCAGAACGAAAAAACGACTTACAAGTATTATTAGAAAAGAAAAAAAACTGGAGACTCACCAAAAAAAGTAGAATTATAATTGTGGCTGAAGGTGATGAAAATGGCGGTGCTATTGGTATTGGAAATTTATTAAAAAAAGAGTGGCCAGAATTTGATATCAGAATTTCAATATTAGGTCATATACAACGTGGTGGAAATCCAACTTGTATGGAACGTGTCAATGCGAGTTTAATTGGATACCATGCCGTGAAAGCCTTGCAAAATAATCATACAAATGAAATGGTAGGCATCGTTAATAAAAAAGTATGTTATACTCCTTTCGAAAATGCAATCAAACACATTGACGAATTAAATCCTGAAATGATTTCCATTCTTGATATTCTTTCAGCGTAATTAAATTTCTAAGCCTAGTCTTTTTTCTAATTGATGAAAATCAATTCCAAAATATTTTTTTGTTTCTTTAATTTTAATTAGGATATCATTCTTTTGCGCTTCTGTTTTTGATTTCTTTTCAGCAACAATCATTACGTTTTTTGGTGTATTTGAATCTGATACAAATTCAACAATTTTAGTGGAATAACCAAAATATTCAAGTATTAAGGCTCTTAATCCATCTGTGACCATTTCTGCCTGACGTTCTAAAAAAATACCATGCTTTAATAAAAAATCCAATTCGTTTTTTGTTTTATGTTTTTCTATTTCTCTCCGAATTTGTTTATGGCAACATGGCGCCACTACAATCAAATCAGCATGAGCATTAATACCTTTAAATATAGCGTCGTCAGTCGCAGTATCACAAGCATGCAAAGCAATTAAAACATGAATAGTTGAATTTTCATACTGTTCAATGGTACCTTCAATAAATTCTAATTGCTGAAACAACGATTTTTTTGCAATATCATTACACAAGTTAACTAAGTCTTTTCGAAACTCAACACCAATAACTTTTGCAGGTAAATTGAGTGTATTCAATAAATAATCATACAAAGCAAACGTTAAATAACCTTTACCAGCGCCCATATCAACCACCTGAAGTATTTCGTGCTTTGGTAAATTTTTAATGAGCGGGCTTAATAATTCTATATAGTGATTAATTTGTTTGAATTTATCCTGAGCGTGTTTATAAACTTGGCCTTTTTCATCCGTAATATTTAATTGATGTAAATACAACTTTCCGTCTGGTTTTAATAATCGCTTTTTTTCAACATTATGCTCTAACGAAGGTAATTGCGTGTGCGTCGGCTTAACACTTCTTAAATTCGTTTTGCGATCATTTAAAAATTCAAAAATGGTATCAATCTTAACCGTGAAAACTGTTGCTAATCGAAAAGCGTTAGGTATTAAAAATTCATTTATGACCGAAATCCCCTCTTCAATGGGGTAATTCTTAACAATATCATTTGTTCGATAGCGATATGTAAAACTTAATTTATTCTCTTGCTTAATGATAATTCTTTTGATGTAAATATATTTTAAATCTACTATGGAGCCTTTGTAATTGGCTAAAGATAATTTCACAAACGTATTTTCAAATATCGCTTTATTTAAAATTTGAATAAAATCTTCTTGGTGATTTGACATAATTGAAATTTATTTAACGAAGATACAGTTAACCTCATAATATGCATCATTGTTTCATGAAATAAATTTGAATGAATAAGTAAGGTATAAAAGAATAGTTTGTATATTCGTTTAAACACAACATGCCTAAATTATTTTTAATCATATTTTTTCTGACAACAACTTGCTACGCGCAGCAAAGTGATGCCTTTGATACATTTGGTCCATTTGGTTCTAAGGTTTATACGGATTTAAAATTAGCATTAGAAGTAACAAAAAATGTATATAAATTAAATTTAAGTTATCAAAAAATTGATCCGAAACTGTATGATAAAATTGGGAAATTGAAAGATTTACAAGCACTAAAATTAAATGGAAATAATTGTGATAAATTTCCAAGCGGCTTTTCTGAAATGACTAATTTAATATACTTTGCTAGTTTTAATAATGGATTCGAAAACTTTCCAGCCGATATTAAAAAACTAAATAATTTAAATTACATCGAATTTTTCGGAGCAAAATTTGATAGCATACCAAGTGACATTGCTTATTTAAATAAATTAAAAACCTTAAAAATATCTTCAACCAATGACACATTAAAGCTGCCAAAAACACTCAAGTTTTTAAAATCATTAAAAGAAGTAACTATTGAAAACTGTGTATTAGATAGCTTCCCAAAAGAAGTATTTAAAATCCCAAACCTAACATTTTTAAGTTTAACAAATGTCAATATGTTTTTTCTCACTAAACATTTTGAACGTTTCCAGAATTTAGAAGTTTTAGTATTAGATGGAAATAAATTAAAATCAATTCCACATGAAGTATTTAAAGCAAGGCAATTAAGATTACTTTCTGTAAAAGGGAATCAATTATCAAAGTTACCTGATTCAATTTCTCAATTAGAAAATCTCACACTACTGGATGTAAGAGGTAATGGGTTTTCAAATGACTATATTGAAGAATTAAAAGCCTTATTGCCTGGTTGTGAAATTAGGTATTAGTCTTACGGATTAAACTTTGAAACAAATGCATTCATGAACCAATCAGGTGGCATCGTCAGTTTATTTTTCAACTTATCAATAAAAACTAAAGTGACAGAACCAGTGTTAAGTAATTCATCAAGCTGATTATAGCACTCATATTCAAATGTAATTCTAACGTTTGGTAATGTCTTTACCATTGTCACAATTTTTACTTCATCATCATATAAGGCTGGCTTCTTATAATTCACGTTTAAATTAATTACTGGCATTAGAATTCCTCTTTCTTCCATTTCCTTATAACTAAAACCTAAGCTACGCATGGCTTCAACACGGCCAACTTCATAATACTGCGCATAATTACCATAATATACATAACCCATTTGGTCTGTTTCAGCATAACGTACTCTTAACGTTGTTTCTGTTTTAATCATACAAATAATATCTTATATTTAAGACATCTAATTTAGTTTATCCAATATGAAAATCTTAATAAAAAGTTTATTTTTTTTCAGCTTACTACTTAGTATTTCCTGTCAAAAAAAAGCAAGCTTTTCAAGTATATCAGAATCGCATATTATTATTAATTCAAAAACGATTGACAGTGCTGTATACAAAACCATAAGTCCTTACAAATTATCGCACGATGCAAATATGCAAGTTGTAATCGGGCAAAGTGAAAAAGCACTTTTAAAAACTGATGTAGAAAGCACCTTGGGCAACTTCTTTTGTGATGCTGTGATGATAGAAACAAAAAAACACTTAGGAAAGGATTCATTGTTATTAAATGCAGCCGTTTTTAATAAAGGTGGATTGAGAAACTCATTACCACAAGGTAATATTACCATTGGCAACATATTTGAATTAATGCCATTTGATAATGAAGTTGTATTATTAAAACTTAGCGGATCACAAATAAAAAATATGGTAGAAAAAATTAGTGAAAAAGGAGGAATACCAATCAGCGGCATTCGTTTAGTTATAAAGGATAACAAACCAACTCAAGTTACAGTAAATGGGAAATCAATTGATGAATCAACATATTATTGGATTGTTACATCAGATTATCTGGCAAATGGTGGAGATAATTATAGTTTCTTTAAAAACGCTATTGAAAGAAAAACAACAGGTATCTTATTAAGAGATATGATTATTGCGCATTGTAAAACACTAACAAAAGAAGGTGTCCTCATAAAATCCCAACTCGATGGAAGAATACAATTATCAAAATAGACGAGATTTTTTAAAGTACATGGTTGGTACGTCTGCTGTATTAGCAGGACTGCCGTTGCTATCGAAAGAAGTAATAAAAAAAAACAACTTCGTTAAATTAACCATTTTACACACTAATGATGTGCATAGTCGCATTGAACCCTTTCCTTTAAGCGATCCTAAGTATCCTGATATGGGTGGATTTGCAAGACGATCAGCAGTTATTGAATCTATTCGACAAGAAAACGATAATGTTTTGTTGTTAGATGCTGGAGATGTATTTCAAGGAACGCCCTATTTTAATTTATACCAAGGCGAATTAGAATACAAATTGATGAGCTTAATGAAGTATGATGCGACAACTATTGGCAATCATGAATTTGATTTGGGTATTGACAACATTGCGAAGCAAATGCCTCATGCTAATTTTTCGTTTATTAACTGCAATTATGATTTTTCTAACACGAGTCTACATAAAAAAATAATTCCATATAAAGTGTTTGAGAAGCAAGGTCTGAAAATTGGTGTATTAGGTTACGGTATTGAACTTGATGGATTAGTAGATAAAAAAATGTGCGTAGATACTATCTATCAAAATCCATTGCCCATAGCCAATGCTACTGCCAAACATTTAAAAAAAGATTTAGGATGTGATTATGTTATTGCTTTATCTCATATTGGATTTTCGTATAATGAAAAAAAAATAAGTGATATGAATATGGCTCCTTTAACTGAAAACATTGATTTAATAATTGGTGGGCACACACATACATTTTTAGAACATCCCGTTCAATTAAAAAATAAAATAGGTAAAGATGTATTTATAACACAAGTTGGATGGGCAGGCATTTGGTTAGGGAAAATTGATGTTATATTCTCACTAGACACTAAAAACACCTTTCATAATACAGATAATAAAAAAATTTAAAAAAACAAGAGCAAAACAAAAATAAATTTAAAAAAAAGTGAAATTATTTATCGTTTTCTCCTTGCATAAACGAATAAACCATATATATTTACAAACTATTACTTGTTAATATAACTAAACAATATATATTTAATAACTTATTTATTTTATGAAGGAAAAAACTGCTGAAACCGTGTGGAAGAATTGCTTAAAAGTAATTCAAGATAATGTAAGCCCTCAAAATTTTGCAACTTGGTTTGAACCAATTAAAGCAATTAAAATTCAAGATAATGTGTTAAACATTCAAGTGCCATCTCAATTTTTTTATGAATGGTTAGAAGAACATTATATTGCCATTATTAAAAAAGTTATCCGTAAAGAATTAGGTGCTGAAGGAAGAATTGAATACAGCATTGTAATGGAAAACGGAACAGGAAAATCTGAAAAAGCAGTGATGCTTAAAGTTCCAAACATCAACACAAACTTAAGAAACAATCCAGTATCTATGCCAATAGATGGCGGTTCTATTAGAAATCCATTTATTATTCCAGGTCTTAAAAAAGTTTCGGTTGAATCTCAATTAAATCCAAATTATAGTTTTGATAATTTTATTGAAGGAGATTGTAACCGTTTAGCTCGTTCAGCAGGATATGCTGTATCACAAAAACCAGGTGGTACTGCCTTCAACCCATTGTTATTATACGGTGGCGTAGGTTTAGGTAAAACCCATCTAGTGCAAGCAATAGGAATTGATATTAAAAAGAATTTTCCTAACAAAACAGTATTATACGTTCAGTCAGAAAAATTCATCTCTCAATTTATTGATTCAATCAAAAATAATAATCAAAACGACTTCGTTCATTTTTATCAAATGATAGATGTTTTAATTATTGATGATATTCAATACTTAGCGGGAAAAGAAAAAACACAAGATGTGTTTTTTCATATCTTCAATCACTTACACCAATTAGGAAAACAAATTATATTAACGGCTGATAGAGCGCCAGTTGAAATGCAAGGCATTGAACAACGATTGTTATCACGCTTTAAATGGGGATTAAGTGCAGATTTGCAAACTCCAGGTTTAGAAACTCGTATCGCGATTTTAGAGAAAAAAGTTTATAACGAAGGAATTCAATTACCAAAAGAAGTTTGCGAATACCTTGCTTATAGTATTACATCTAACGTGAGAGAATTAGAAGGTGCATTAATTTCTTTATTAGCGCAATCTTCTTTAAACAAAAAGGTAATTACGTTGGAATTAGCTAAGCAGATGATTGACAAATTTGTTAAATCAACAGCTCGTGAAGTTTCTATTGATTATATACAAAAAGTAGTGTGCGATTATTTTGACTTAAACATTGATTTAATGAAATCTAAAACACGCAAACGCGAAGTGGTTCAAGCCCGTCAAATAGCGATGTATTTCGCTAAATGCATGACTAAGTCATCTTTAGCAACAATTGGAATGCACTGTGGTGGAAAAGATCACGCGACCGTATTGCACGCATGTCGTACAGTAAATAACTTAATGGATACTGACAAGCGTTTTAAAGCATATATTGAAGAATTAGATAAGAAAATTAGCATCACTAGCTAACCAATAACGAATCACTTAAAAATAAAAATCCCTTGGAAGCAAGGGATTTTTTTGTATAAAGAAAATTCAATTTTAACAGCGCAACATATTTATTTTATTTTCCCCATACTTGGCTCAGTATGCGGCGCAATGCTGTGGCTCAATTATTTTATTAAAATCGATATTCTTCAACAAGAAAGAATAAGAGATATTACCATCGCCCTATTTATAGGCTTTTTAACACCTGACTTAGCATTATGGATTTATAAATTACATGCAAGCTATGCCTGGGATTTTAATGGTGATTTTATGCACGACTTATTTTATTCTATTTTTGGAATTGGTCTAACAGAAGAAATTACAAAATTAATTGGCGTCTTACTTGCACTATTTATACTTCGCAAGCGTTTAACTGAACCGATTAATTATTTAATTTATGGGGGAATCGTTGCATTGGGTTTCGCTATAAGAGAAAACTACATATACTATTACAATTACGGTTCTCAAATTATGACTGGCCGTACACTTATTTCTAGCTTAATACATATCATCAACACAAGTATTTGTATATATGGCATCTATAGATTAAAAATTTTCAATAAAGGTACATTCTGGATTAATGCCATTACCGGTGTATCAATTGCTGTTATATCGCACGGCTTATTTGACTTCTTTTTAACTCAACAATTTATTGGGCATTTGACACCATTTTTAGCAACTGGCATTTATCTAATAGGCATTAATTTTTGGATTCAAATGATGAATAACTGCATTAATTTTTCGCCATTTTTTAATTATGAAAAATTAATAAGTACAACTAAAATGTATCAAACTATTTTAGGTTGGTATGGTGGATTATTACTGATTGAATTTATTTATACCTGGTATTTCAAATCTTTTGAAATGGCGTGTTACGAATCTTTTTTTAACCTCTTCAAAGAAGGACTTTTATTAGTCATTGTGGCTTTACGTGTGAGTAGATTGAAACTAAGCAAGCGAAAATATTTTAAAATAAAATTGCAATTACCCATATATATTACAAAAAATAATGACGAGGATTTTAATTTATTGGGCATATTACCATTAAAAGTAAGGGGAGAAAACGAAAAAGAAATTCAATTTTTTAAATACATGGAAAAAATAATTCTTGTTTGCCCATTGAAATTAGAAGATTCAAAAATTCGAATAAATAGAAACGGTAGGCTAATAAAAAAATATTTCTTAAAACACGATGTGGTAACCTATTTATTTGAATTAGAAGAAGATGAATTTCATCACAAAGAATTATTTATCCTCAAACCCAAAACATTTGGTATAACTTATTATAATGAAAAATATCCAATTGCTGGGCTTTACAGTTACGATGAAAAAAATAATCTAACCGATTCATCAAACCCGCTATCCTATAAAGATTTAAAACTCATAGAATTAGTCTTTATCAAAGATGTTACACTTCAAAAATAAAAAAAGAATGAAAACAAAACAGCCTCACATTTCTGTAAGGCTGATTCAATGGTAGCGGGAGAGTGATTCGAACACCCGACCTTTGGGTTATGAGCCCAACGAGCTACCCCTGCTCTATCCCGCAATATCTTATTATTTAAATAATCTTGCTTTTTTGAGTACCAACTTCTCTAATACAGCCTCTAAAAAAATAAAAAAACATTTTTTATTGCGGTGCAAAGATATAATTCTTTTCTTTGTAAACAAATAAAAACTATTATTATTTCGAATTCTATCCATAAATCAGGCTTTGTAAGCATCGTTGGTTGTCCTAACGTAGGAAAATCAACACTATTAAACGCTTTAGTTGGCGAACGTCTAAGTATTATCACATCAAAAGCACAAACTACCCGACATCGTATTATGGGTATTGTAAGCGGAGATGACTACCAAATGGTGTTTTCCGACACACCTGGGATATTAAAACCAAATTATAAACTTCAAGAAAAAATGATGGAGTTTGTGATTTCTGCATTTAGTGATGCTGATGTATTTCTATTAATAGTAGATATATATGACGATATTGTTTTAGAAGAAGAATACTTAAAGAAATTACAAAACTCTACTACGCCCGTTTTAATTTTATTAAATAAAATTGACATGGCTACTGAAGTAAAATTATTTGAAAAATTAGCCGAATGGCAAGGTAAATTTCCAAAAGCAGAAGTGATTCCAATTTCAGCCTTAAAGAAATTTAATTTAGAAACGGTGATGTATCGCATTACACAATTACTTCCTGCAGGTGAAGCCTTTTATGATAAAGATACATTAACGGATAAACCTGAACGTTTTTTTATGTCAGAAATTATTCGTGAAAAAATGTTGATGCGCTATAAAGCTGAAATACCATACAGTGTAGAGGTTATCGTTAATTCATTTAAAGAAGAAGAAACTATTATTAGAATACAAGCTGATATTATTGCTGAACGCGAAAGTCAAAAAGCAATCATTATTGGACATCAAGGTGCTAACTTAAAAAAAGTTGGAACACTTGCTCGCATCGAAGCTGAAACGTTTTTTGGTAAGAAAATATTTTTAGAACTATTTGTTAAGGTCACTAAAGACTGGAGAAATAACGATATGAATCTAAAACATTTTGGATATTAAGAATTCATTATTACACTTCGTAATTGTATTCCCAAGCTGATTTATAAAAATTATTTTTTTCGCAATACTCTATAAACGATTTATAAAATGGATGATTACCGATGGTAGATGTATCCATAACAACAACTAACTTTTTCTTAGCTCGCGTTAAAGCCACATTCATTCTTCTAATATCTGATAAAAAGCCAATTTCTGAATGTTCATTACTTCTTACTAAGGAAATGTAAATCACATCGCGTTCTTCGCCCTGAAATCCATCAATGGTTTTAACAGCTAATTCGGAAACTGGGAATCCTGAATAATCAAAGTCAACTAATTTTTCTTTCAATAATTCTATTTGTTCTTTATAAGGAGAAATAATTCCAATGGATATGTTTTGTTGTTCTCTGCCAAACTGATATTGTTGCAACAATAATTCCATATGTTTAAAAACTAAGTTAGCCTCTCCAACATTGGATAAACTCAAAGTTTCTGGGTTTTGTAATTCATCATAACTACACCCAGCTGTATCAATTAATTCAACAGGACTATTTAAAATATCACACTCCTCATGAAATGATAACACTGTTTCTTTTACCGTTGCGTCAGCTTCCAATTCATTGTTATAAAAATAATGATTACTGAATTGCATAATGTGTTGATGCATCCGATATTGTCTTGTAAGCAACGTTGAAATTGCTGGGTGCTTGATGCATCGATCTAACATGGTTTCTGCTAATCCTTCTTGCTTTGCCTTATTACTTTTTACTACCGGTGGCAATTGAAAATGATCTCCACTGAAAATAACACGTTTACATTTTAATAAAGGTATCCATGAAATGGCTTCCAATGCTTGCGACGCCTCATCAAAAAACAACGTACTAAAATGTTTATTAGCCAAGGCCTTATTGCTTGAAGCTACTGGTGTGCAACTAATAACCTGAGCGTTTTCAAATAATGAATTCACAATGTAATCTTCTAACAAGCGAGATTCTTTTATGCAATTTCTTGCTTCTGCATAAAATAAAGCCCGTTGTTTAGCATCTTCTTTTCCAAAAGCCCTCTTATATTTTCCAGCCATTTTAAAATATTCTTCTGCTGTTTTTCGTAAGGTCTTAATATCTTTGTAATTGACGTGACTTTGAATTTGCCCATCAATGGTCGCTTTCAACAATCCTTCAGAAACTCTTGCTGGATGGCCAACGCGCAATACATTAACTCCTTGCTCAATTAATTTTTCTGTAATTAAATCAACGGCTGTATTTGTTGGCGCACATACTAAGAGTTGTTTTTCAGATTGCAAAACTAAACGAATGGCCTGCACAATCGTTGTTGTTTTTCCTGTGCCAGGAGGACCATGAACCACAGCAATATCATTGGCACTTAAAATATGTTTGACTGCTTTATTTTGAGAATTATTCAATTGAGGAATTAATACACTGTCATCGATTTTATTAAAACTAGGACTTTCATTTCCTTCAATCATTTCCCTTAACTCCGCTACTCTATTATTTCTTGCCCCAATGACTTCATCTAATGCTTTTTGCATTTCAATGTAGCTATTATCATCAAACTGAATATTTACACCTAATCGCCCATCATAACACCAATCAGGTAAATCGTCGGTATGAATGATGATTTTCATTTTATTTTTACTACACTGTTTGATAGTGCCCGAAATTTCTTGAACCTCATCTGGATTTTTATTAGAGAACAAACTCACATTTTTGCCTGCACTAAATTGATGCGGCATATCTAAACTATTAGTTCGTTCAACTTCTAAATGCACGTAATCTGCATACCCTAATTCGTTACTTAATATTTGAATGGGAAACCAAGTTGCTCCATTCTTTTTTCGTTGTTCGATACTAGCCCTTAAAAACTGCTCTTTATATTGATAGAAATCTTCTTCTCTTTCAACAAATAGTAAGTCTTTTACTTTTTTTAATCTTTCAATGCTTTTCATCTTTATTTCTTTCTGCTCAATTCAAAATAATACATTTGCCTTCCTAACTCTGCTAAAAAAGGCAATGCAATTGAATTGTATTCATATTTTCCGTCGTTGAGAATTTGGTCTTTATTAGTATAAATAACAGCACTTAACATAAATTCTATCTCCTTGCTTTTATTTTGAATGTAAGCACAGTCTGCCATATATCCATACGATTGCCCAACGCTATTTGTTATTCTAATGTTTGTATCCACAATTATGTTCTTAGAATCTCCGTATATGAAATATTTTTTAAAACTATCGTGATATGTTTTAGAGTTATATATTGGATCTTTACTTTCGCGAGGATATATAGTTAAATAATTTATTAAGAATTGTTGGTCATCCAAGCTTATTTTGAATTGATTTTCTTTAGGATAATACTCATTAAATACTAATCGTTGGAGTAAAGTATGGCTATTTTGAAGTGACAAATAATTCATTTGACTAAAATCTTTAGGCTTATTGATTCGTTTATTTTCATTGTTAATATAAGCTTTTCCAACTTTTACTATTTCCAATGGATGCGTATATATTTTTTTGGAAACTTCTTGTTTTTGACTAAATAGTAAATTTAAATTTTCATCGTAAAACGAAACAGCATTGGTTGTAACATGCTCCAATTCTTTACAACCTCCATCAAATCGATGACGTATCCGAATGTTTGAATATCCTAAATTATTCAAACGTGCGTGTAGGTAGTCAACGCCTAAAAATTCATACACTCTTCCATAAGCGAAATTATCACTTACTAAACTCATGCGTTTAATGTAATGCGCTATGCTTGGAAAACCAGTTAATGCGGTTGAATCAGATTTTACAAAATGCTGACAAGCATATGAGCTATCTGTAAACATATATGCTTCTTTATGGACTTGAAGTGAATTTAGTTTTTCTAAAGCTAAAATAGCACAAGGTAACTTTACTAAGCTCGCAGGGTAAAAATAGTTTGTTGAATCTAAATGATACGTGAAATGTTTAAACGTTGGTATGCCTTTACTATCTCTATTGATCTGAGTATAAATAATTTGTAAGCCAAATGTTCTTACATCTGCCCTAACTGTTTTTAAAATCGATTTTGTTTGCAATATAGAATCGAATGATACAGTTTGTCCAACCACAGCATTTGATAGAATAAAACAAGAAAAAAAATAAATTAATTTATTCATTAAAACGCCTCGTCAATATCATTTCTTCTGACAATATCTCGTGTTGGACCGTCTTCATCAATATCCCAATTACTTTTACTTTGCAATGTTTTAGTATTTGGTTGCGATAAGAAATCCGTATTGTTTGAAATACCTTCGCTCGCAGATGGTGTATAGGTTTGGCCGTCTTGATAATCAACATCTGTAAATTTAGCATACATACCGATGAACCTTAATGTAACATCTTCAAGTGCACCATGTCTATTCTTTGCAATGATAATCTGCGCTCTGTTTTTTGTTGATTGACCATCTTCATCAATTTCAATATTATAATATTCAGGACGGTAAATAAACATAACCATGTCGGCATCTTGTTCAATAGCTCCAGATTCACGTAAATCGCTCAATTGTGGGCGTTTACTACCACCTGGTCTATTTTCAACTTGACGACTTAACTGAGATAAAGCAATGATTGGAATTTCTAATTCTTTGGCTAAAGATTTTAAGCCGCGAGAAATTGCCGAGATTTCTTGCTCACGATTTCCTTTAGAATCAGGACCACCACTCATCAATTGCAAGTAATCAATAATAATCATTTCAATTTTTTGTTGTTCTTTCAAACGGCGAGCCTTTGCCCTTAATTCAAAAATAGATAAAGCAGGCGTATCATCGATGTATAAAGGCGCAACAGATAATTTTTTTATCCGTTCATTTAATTGAACAAATTCATGATTATCTAAATTTCCTTTTAAAATTTTATCTTGAGTAATTTCTGTTTCTGATGAAATCAATCGTTTGACTAATTGAACAGAAGACATTTCTAAAGAGAAGATAGCAACTGGTCTGTTGTATTCTACGGCAGCATTTTTTGCCATCGAAACTACAAAAGCCGTTTTACCCATACCAGGCCTTGCTGCTAAAATTAACAAATCTGATTTTTGCCAACCACCTGTAATTCTATCTAATGCTGTAAATCCGGATGGCACACCTAACAAGCCATCTGTTTTTTTTGCAGCCGCTTCAATATCTTCAATGGCTTTTGCAATAAGTGATGTCATTCCTACATGTTGCTTTCTGACATTAGAATCTAATATTTGAAAAATATGTTGTGTAGTCGAATCTAACAATTCAAAAACATCAGTTCCGTCTTCGTAAGCTGATTTTATCGTTTCTGTGCTAATGCGAATTAATTCGCGTTGTAAATATTTTTGTGCTACTATACGAGCATGATACTCAATGTTTGCAGAAGATGCTATTCTATTAGTTAGGGAAGACACATAAAATGATCCACCAACTAATTCTAATTCGCCACTACGTTTTAATTCTTGCGAAACAGTCATGATATCAACTGGTTCAGAACGATTAAATAAATTGTAAATGGCTTTAAAAATAATTCCATTTTGTTCTTTATAAAAACTCTCAACCGAAATTACATCAATAACCGAACTCAATGCATCTTTTTCTAATAGCATGGCCCCAAGAACGGCCTCTTCCAATTCAACAGCTTGTGGTTGTAGTTTTCCAATTTCATGTGAAGACACTGGAGCAATTAATTTTTTACGAATTTTATTTTGGTTATCAAAGTTTGGCATAAATATATATTGGGATGGTAAAAATGCTTAATACTTTCTACAATATGAATGTACGAAATTACTTACAGGTATTAGATTTTTAACAAGCTACTAACACGACTTCATAACATACTGAAAACCAATACTGGATTTGTTAGCAACCTTAGCATATGAAATTCTTTTGTTAAGAAATGACTCACTAAACTTTTAAACAAAACACGTTGATTAAATTTGGTAACTCTTTGTTACAAATTCAAATCATATAAAAGGGTTATCCTAGGCTAACTTTTGGTATGTTTGCCACCATCTATCAGGCATTTCATTGCTAACTGCTAATTCATAATCTTTATATGAACAAGGTAGTAAGGTATGACGTTCAAACTTCAAGCCTTTTGTGCTTGGATATGGGACTTCCATCCACCAACGATCACTTTTTTTGCTCTTAAAAAAATTAATAGAATATTTTTCATCTTGAAGCACCACATGAAACTTTACATAATCATTGCTTGAACGAGTTGGGAAGTCGCTTTTTCGATTATAAAAACCATCCATGAAACACCAAATCATTTGAGCCGCTAAACTCGCTGTCTTTCCTAAAACATCAAACTCTGGGTTAATTTCATAAATACCAACAGAGGTTAGTTTATCATTCATCCCTGCGTATCGCATCATTTGACAAGCTTCTTCAGCATAAAATCCATTTGGTGAAGGAATAGGATTGGCAGGTGCATCACTGTGTTTAATAGCGGATATATCAAAACTAAACATATCAGCATGTCTGATAATAGGTTCAGATTCTTCGATCATATCTCTTACTTGCCCCAAGCGGTAGGTGTCAAAATACAATCGGTTCATCATATTTAATGAGGCAGGGTCAACTAAATACGTTTGATAACCAATGTTGCTATAATTAAATAAAAAATTAGGTTGGTGTAAAATAATTTTTCCTAAAAAGCCTTTGTTTGTAATTGACTCATCTGGGCTTCCAATATCAAAAGCAGAATCTACCGTTGCTATATTGATTGTCTGTTCTAAATTTTCGTATCCTAAAAATTGCGCATAGGTTAAGTCTTGACTACCACCAATAATAATAGGAATGACATTATTTTTAATTAAATGTTCAACGGTAGTTTTTAAAGCATAGTAAGTATCTTCAACTTCATGACCTTGTTCAATATTCCCTAAATCAACTAGTCTTGCTCTAAAGCTGCCTTGATATAAATCGTACAAATAATTCCTGACAGAATCAGGTGCAAATTGACTACCAGAATTATTTGAATGTCTACTTTCACACACGCCAACAATCGCCATGTCAACGTCGGATAAATCAGGGAAATGACCATTCTTAGTGAACGCGTTAATTATTCCCCCTAATTTATTTTCATAATTTGAATTTTCTACAAATTCAATAGCTTGAAAAAAATGCTGAATATCACTCATTGTCTATATTAGTTTTTAATATGATAAATATTATCATATTTATGTTTCATATGTAAGGTAATTTATTTATCTTTTCAACAATTTTTAACAGGTAATTATTGCTTATATTTATTAAGTACATTTAACGCGAATGTTAGACACCAAATGCATATATAATGGTCATGTAATTAGCCTGTACGAACCAGCTATTAGTTTTTCTAATCGTGCCTTTAGATATGGTGATTCTGTATTTGAAAGTATAAGATTAATGAAGGGGAAAATAATGCTTCTTCCGATTCACATTCAACGTCTGAAATTGGCTATGACTACGTTGCGAATGAACATACCAGCTGATTTTTCAACAACCAACATTGAACATTTGATTTATGAATTAATAAAAGAAAATAATATCCAAACAGATGCGCGAATCCGTTTAACTGTTTTCAGAAATGATGGAGGGTTTTACACACCTGAAACAAATGATATTTCTTTTTTAATTGAAGTTGAAAAAATGGAAGCCATTGGATATACCTTAAATCAAAAAGGATTGTGGGTTGATTTATACGCTGAGATAAAGAAACCCTTTTCAAAAATATCAAGTATTAAAACTGGTAGCGCTTTAATTTACGTCATGGCGGGTCTTACGAAAAATTCATTAAAATTAGATGATTGCCTATTAGTAAATGATAATGGCCATATTATTGAAAGTATTAATTCAAATGTTTTTGTAGTGAAGAATGGCGCATTATATACCTCGCCCATTGCAGATGGTTGCATAGATGGTGTGATGAGGAAACATATTTTATCTATTGCCAGTGAAAATAGAATTTTAACTTTCGAAAAAAATTTAACAGTTCATACATTAGCCGATGCCGACGAAGTTTTTTTAACTAACGCCATCAGCGGCATTCAGTGGGTTGGACAATTTAAAAGCCAATTCTACACCAATAAAATGTCGGTATTTTTTAATGAGAAATTAAACGAAACAAGTATTTAATCATATGATCGAAAACTATTATAAAATAGTAGAAGAAGCTATTTTAGCTTTAGGTATACCCGCAGAATTATCAAGAGGACCACAAATTGGACAATGGAATTTAAAAAAAGGCAAGTTTGATATTCTCATTGATGTTTGGGAACAGGAAAAAAATCATTTATTTCAAATAGTTGCTCCCATTTGTGCTATACCTGATGATAACAGAGAAGCATTTTATTTGCATTTATTAAATAAAAATTACGGAATGAGCTCAATGGCTTATGCTATTATGGACGATTCCGTTTTTGTGAAATATACCAGCGAAGCAAATGCTTTAACTCAAGAAATAATTCTTAATCTTTTAACTAAAGTAGCATTTTACGCTGAACAGAGCGATTTTGTTCCTGCTGAAATTTAATCCATGCAAAAAATTCTATTTGTTTGCTTAGGCAATATTTGTCGCTCGCCATTGGCGGAAGGCATTATGCTAAAATTAATTTCTGATAAAAACTTAACTCTTGAAATTGATTCAGCAGGAACGTCAAACTTTCATGCAGGCGAAAAACCAGATAATAGAACCGTATTAAATGCAAAAAAACATGGCGTTGATTTAACTCGATTAAGGGCAAGACAATTTTCTGAAAAAGATTTTGATGATTTTGATGCCATTTATGTGATGGATAAAAGCAATATGACTAACGTATTGGCGCACGCCAAAAACAAAGAGCAAGAACAAAAAGTTGAATTGTTTTTAAACACGCTCTTCCCAAATCAAAACATGGAAGTTCCTGATCCTTATTTTGGTGGTGAAGAAGGTTTTGAAGATGTGTTTAATCTCATCTATTCAACTTGCGAGAAGATGATTGAAAAATATAGTTAAAAAAAACTAGTTATGATAGCTGTATATCAAAAAAAAGCTATCGCATATTACTTAGGTAATTAAAATTCAAAAAAACTATGACAGACGAAAACAAAGTGGAAAATAAAAATCCTTTCCCATTTAATAATCTACTATTGATTAAAGGCATAACAACTGGGAATAATAGTTTAGGATATTATTTATTGGGAATAACTGCTGCAGTTTTAGGATAT
>CANLAV010000014.1 GCA_947487905.1 Bacteroidota bacterium
ACTATTGTAGTTACTGAAAACGGCAAACCGGTTGGTATGTTAGATATTCAGGATATGAAAGGATAAACCCATTTTAAAAATAAGGTTACTTGTTAATACCATCATACTAAAAAAATCATGAAACATTTATTCTCAATAACCTTATTTTTTATTTTTGCGACAAGCGCGAATAGTCAAATTACGATAACGGGTAGTAACATGCCTGCTTCTGGAGATACTGCCAGATATAGCAATGCACTAGCTTCAAGTGTTGGAAATTATACTGTTACTGGCGCAAATTATAATTGGAATTTTAGTTCGCTTATTCCAACTGGGCAGGCAGTAAGAAAATTTCAAGCATCAACCTCAACACCGTATTTCTTTTATTTTTTGCCTCCTCAGTTTGGTGAAAAAACATTAGACTCTCTTCCATTACCAGCTATTCCTGGACCTGGATTAACTATTTCTATAAAAAATATTTATAGTTTTTACCGTAAAACCCCCATTATTGGAACAACAACATCCTTTGATGCGGAAGGATTAGGGTTAACATTATCAGGCATTCCAGTAGGAGCAACGTTTACTGATAATGATGAACTCTATCAATTTCCGTTAAATTATTTGGACAGAGATTCTTCTACTTTTAATTTAACTACGCCTACAAGTACTTTAATTCCTTTTACCTATAAAAAAAGAGGTTATAGAATCACTAAAGCAGATGGTTGGGGTTCCATTACAACACCATATGGAACAGCAAATTGCTTAAGAGTTGTAACGACTCAATACTCTATTGATACGATTAAAATAAACGCCTTGCCTGCTCCATTTAATAAATTTGGATTTCCGAATTACGAAAGAAAATACCAATGGTTAACATTAGGAGAAAAAATCCCCTACTTTGAAATTATTGGAAATGTGGTTGGTGCCAATTTTGCACCAACACAATACAGATACAGAGACATTGCAAGAACCATTGTAGGATTGAAAGAAGAAAGCGCTCCATTAATTGCCATCAGTGTGTTTCCAAACCCAACTAATCGTGATTTTACAGTAATTATTCCACAACAAAACGAACCTGTAAATTGTGTCTTAACTGACTTACAAAACAAGGTGGTATTAACACAATCATTCGAAAAAAATAACGATGTGTTTAATGAGCATCATATTCAAACAGAATGGTTATCGAAGGGGATATATTTCCTAACCTTAACAACTTCTTCACAAAAGCAAAACTTAAAAATAATAGTACAATAGTTTTATATAGTCAATAAATAATTTATTTTTACCAAAAAAATTTAAAACCACCATTTATGAGTTCACATCACGACGATCACAACCATTCAACGGAACCTAAAAAAGTTCATTTCAGTACACCTTTAATATTAGGACTTGTTACCACTTTATTAATTTTAATTGCAGTTAGTACCTGCGACAACAAAAAACACGAAGCCTCTGAAGAAGCTGCAGCGACTACACATGAAGAAGTTGCAACTGAAACTCACCATAACAGATCAACTTCAGCTCATGTAGTAGCTATTGATACAACCGTTAAAGCAAGTGTTGATACTTTAAAACCAATACATGCTGCTGATAATTTATCTGACCATACAGTAACCCAATCACACTAAAAACAATATCTAATTTCAATACATAAAAAAAGGCAGAATAATTATTCTGCCTTTTTTTATGTAAATTTTTTAAAGTTTTAATAATTCTTTTGCGTTCTTTAATGCGGCTTCGGTTGGCTTACCCGAACTAAGCATTTTTGCGATTTCTTCGATCCGCTCACTTTGTTGTAATACTTTAATGTGAGAGGTTGTTCGATCGGTTTGATCTGTTTTGTAAACAAATAAATGGTTTTCTCCTTTGCTCGCCATTTGTGGCAAGTGTGTGATAACAATAACTTGAAGCGACGAACCCATCTGTTCGAGAATAATGCCGATTTTATCTGCCACATCACCACTTACTCCTGTATCAATTTCATCAAACACGATGCTTGGCAATAACGTTCGCTCTGCTAATAATGATTTTAAACACAACATCAATCTTGAAAGTTCGCCACCAGAAGCCGCTTTCCCTATCTCTTTAAAATCCTGCCCTTTATTAGCAGAAAACAGAAATTCAATTTTATCTAATCCATTGATTGTAAATTCTTCTAACTGTGAAATAGAAATGTGAAATTGTGCATGAGGCATAGATAAACTTGCTAACATGCTTTTTACTTGAGCTTCAATATCCGAAACAGATGCTTTTCTTTGTTTTGAAAGATTCTTTGCTAAACTTAAACATGAATCATGTTGAACCGTTATTTCTTTTTTTACTTTTTCAATTTGCGTTTCAATAGAAGAAAATTGTTGTAACTGATCCTCAAATGTTTGCTTGATATTCAATAATTCCTCTTCTGTTTTGACTTGATGTTTTTTAAGTAACTTATTTAATTTATCAAGTTGTGCATTAACGATTTCTAACTTTTCATTATCATACACCACATCATCTTCAGTTGCCATGATATCGGCATTGAGTTCTTTTAATTCAATGCTTAACGAATGAATGCGCTCATGCAATTCATTAAACTGTGCGCCGTATTTTGAAATACTTTGTAAGCCTTGCTTAACTTGCGCCAATACAGATAGCATATTTTCATCTCCACCATTAATTGCTTCGCTTGCCTTTACTAAATGTCCTTTTATGAATTCAGCATTTTCAAGTGCTTCACTTTCTGTTTCTAAGGCTCCTAATTCTCCTACCTTAATATTAGCTTCTTCTAACTCTGAAAATTGAAACTGAACGTAATCAAATTCTTTTTTAGCTTGAGTTTCCTTTTCAATGAGGATGTCTAATTGTTTTTTTAATTTTTGTAAACCAGCATACTCTATTTTGTATTGAGCGTAATCGGATTTTGTTTTAGCAAATGCATCTACTAACTCTAATTGAAACTGATTTTCTTTCAATAAAATAGTTTCATGTTGCGAATGAATATCAATCAATTGTTCGCTCAACGCTTTTATAACGGCTAATGTTACTGGCGTATCATTTACAAATGCTCTTGATTTTCCTTCAACCGTAATTTCTCTTCTAATGGTTGTTATGTCTTCGTAATCTAATTCGTTGGCATCGAAAAAAGAATTTAATTGATAGGGTGCAATATGAAAGCGCGCCTCAATGATGCATTTCTTTTGCTTGTTATTTAGTACGTTCAGATCAGCACGATGCCCCAAAGTTAAACCCAATGCTCCCAACAAAATAGATTTACCAGCTCCTGTTTCGCCTGTAATAACGGTTAATCCGTTATTGAAGTGAATGTCTGTTTCTTCAATTAAAGCAAAATTTTGTATTCGTAAACTCTGTAACATAGATTATAAATATCGGCAATTAAATAAGTTTAATGTTTTTGTTTTTGTTAAAAAGATAGGTGTTTTTTCAACAAAACTTATTTTTCAAATTTTAACCAATAATTATACATTATAGTTCAATCATTAAATATATATTTTCACCCAAAGGCCTGTAACTTTATGCTAAATCAATCGTAATATTAGTATACTAATTAAAAAACATGAGGCAGCTAAAGATTATCAAACAAATTACTAATCGAGAAACAGCATCTCTTGATATGTATTTGCAAGACATTGGCAGAGTTGAATTAATTACTGCCGAGGAAGAGGTTATATTAGCACAAAAAATTAAACAAGGCGACGAAGTTGCTTTAGATAAATTAGTAAAAGCCAATCTTCGTTTTGTTGTTTCTGTTTCAAAGCAATATCAAAATCAAGGATTAAGCTTGCCCGATTTAATTAACGAGGGCAATATGGGATTGATTAAAGCAGCAAGACGATTTGACGAAACCCGTGGTTTTAAATTTATATCGTATGCTGTGTGGTGGATCAGACAAAGTATTTTACAAGCCTTAGCTGAACAATCGCGCGTGGTAAGGTTACCCTTAAATAAAATTGGTGCCATTAATAAAATTAATAAAACCTTTGCGTTATTAGAACAGCAATTAGAAAGAGAGCCTATACCAGAAGAGATTTCTGAAATGATTGACATGTCGCCAGCTGACATCAGAGAATCGATGAGAAGCCAAGGCAGACACGTGAGCATGGATGCTCCCATTGGAAATTTAGACGACGCTGGAAACATGTATGATTTAATGGCAAATGGAACCAGCTCGCCCGATAATGACTTACTCATGGAGAGTTTACGAAAAGAGATTGATCGTTCGTTGGCTGGATTAACGCCCAGAGAAATGGATGTATTGAAACTGTATTTTGGATTAAACGGAAGTCATCCACATTCATTAGAAGAAATTGGCGAAAAATTTGAGTTAACCAGAGAAAGAGTAAGGCAAATAAAAGAAAAAGCCGTGCGCCGCTTAAAACACTCCTCACGAAGTAAATTATTAGCGGGCTATTTAGGATAACAGTTTTGTTTAGTGTGTAAGTTGAGTGGAAACGGGGGCTTTGTGTTTAGGGCCTCCGTTTTTTTTATGCCAGAGTGTTGAAGAGAATATTAATATAACGGTTTAGGGCTTTGTGGGATTTTCTTTGTTTATACTTTGATTTTAGAGTACAACCCATTAAAAGAAATGTAATTCAGTATGTTCTCTTGAACTTAATTTTTATATAACTTCACTCTGCCGTCATGAAAATTGTCTACAATTAACACCAAACAAGGTTGTGATTCAAAGGATTGAAGGTCGCCTTCAGTGAGTTTATAATACAGTTTGATTTCTCGATTATCATTTACAAGACTATTAACGGTTAAGGTTGTTCGTTTAAACGAACTGCTTGGAATAATTGCTATAACGTATTGTTTCGAAAAATCAATGGAGGTTGGAAATCCATCTGTGCCCATTGTAGTAGCTGTTCCAAAAATATGTTCAAAGTCCTCGCGTATTGTTATTTTTGGGTTTTTTAGTGACCCTATAGCGTAAGTGTTTTTTACAAAATAATTTTTAGCTTCGGTATAAGGCACATTAGTCATATTGGATTGAACAATAGTGGTGTTTTGTTTATATACTTTAGTACACGCACTAAAATAAAATAAAGACAAACAACAAGCGATGGAAATGTTACTTTTCATGATTAGAGCCAATAGATAAAATTACAATGATTAAACGTTCTAACTAACCGTTAGGCAATTTGAAAATAAGAAAAGTGATTAGTTTTCGCAAATAATATAGTCCACCATTCTAGTATAAGCCTTTTCGCGCAATTCATTCAACGCATTAAACTCTTCGCTTGCCATCATGTCTTTGATTGATTGAACATTTGGAAACGTAAAAATGGCCATTGTTTTAATGCCACTATTTCCCATAATCTGTTCAATGGTCCGGTAGCGACCCACATTAACTGCACCATACAAATTAAAAACGCCTGCAATTTGAAATACATAAGAATTATAACTGAACACGTCATTCGGGTTAGGAATAGCAGTCACGATTAAATATATATTAGTATCTGTCTTCACAATCAGTCTTTTATAAGGCGACTAAATTAGAAGAATTTAATTATAAAAGAAACGGGTTAGGCTTTTATTTTACTTTTTTGAGGTCAAATGGTCAAAAACGCCGTCCCAAAGTTTAATTCGTTTTTGTAAAGAAAGAATGGTTGCCTCTTCAGCCTCTTTCCAAAATTGCTCATTTTCACCACATAAGTTAGCTGTCATTTGTAAAGCTAGATGACTGTGATGATCCCCATCCACTTCAATGTGTCGTTCTAAATAATACTTAAAAATAGAAATGTCATTAGGAAAGTTTTTATGAATGTCGCTAATAATAGACATAAACATGCCTGGAATTAAATCTTCACGACCAAATGTGAAAATAGCAGATTGCAGATATTCTTTTTTGCTATTAATAATTTGAAATGTAAATTCCACAAATTCTCTAGCTTCTTTAGGAATGTCGGCTTTAGTAAATGCTAGATCAAAATCGTTTGTTTCTTTTAATATTGAAATAAATGATTCGATTTGCTTTGTGTCGGCTCCGCATTGCTTCATGGCATCAACATACAATTCGAAATGGCTTTTTCTATTACCATCTAAATCCACATCAGCTTCTTCGCCAACAACTATCTCATTAATCAAATGCCTTGTTTCTGCATTTCCTTTAGGAAACCAAGGCGCAGTCGTACAGGTTAAATTTGTTTGCAATGTTTTAAGCAACGACATAAAATCCCAAACGGCATAAATATGATATTGCATAAAAATTTTTAAATCATCCACATTTTTAATCATAGAATACACTTTGTGATTCATGATTTCTTGCCTAAGTGGTTCTATGTTTAATTTTAATCTTTCGATGTGAGTGTTCATATGAGAAAAGTAATTCTGTTTTTATTTCATCATACTTTTGATATGACACTTTAAAAACAAACAACCATAAAAATGGTTTAAAAGTAAATTGATAAAAAATGATTCGTTATTCCACCGTTACACTCTTTGCTAAATTACGCGGTTGGTCTACATTACAGCCACGCATCACTGCAATGTGATACGATAATAATTGCCAAGGAATAACAGAAACTAATGGCACTAACGATTCATCGGTTTCAGGAATTTCTATGACATAATCTGCAATGTTTTTTACTTCTGTATCGCCAGATGTAACAATGGCAATGATTTGTCCTTTACGTGCTTTTACTTCTTGAATATTACTGACTACTTTTTCGTAGTTAGGCCCTTTGGTTGCAATTACAAAAACTGGCATATGGTCGTCAATTAAAGCGATGGGCCCGTGCTTCATCTCTGCAGCAGGATAGCCTTCTGCATGAATGTATGATATTTCTTTTAATTTTAAGGCGCCTTCTAAAGCCACAGGAAACGAATAACCTCTTCCTAAATACAAGGCATTTGTACTGTCTTTATATTTTTCAGCAATAAGTTTAATAGTATCATTTAATTTTAAAACGGCTTCTATTTTTTGAGGAATAGCTTCCATTTCGTATAATAGCTGACGGTAACGACTTTCAGCTAATGTGCCTTTTGCTTTTGCAACATGTAATGCCATTAAGGTTAATACTGTTACTTGAGCTGTAAATGCTTTTGTTGACGCTACGCCAATTTCGGGGCCTGCATGCGTGTAAGAACCAGCGTGTGTCGCTCTTGCAATAGAAGAACCAACTACATTACAAACGCCAAAAATAATGGCTCCTTTTGATTTTGCTAATTCAATAGCTGCTAATGTATCCGCCGTTTCGCCACTTTGCGAAATAGCAATGACTACATCATCCGGATAAATAACAGGGTTACGGTATCTAAACTCAGAAGCGTATTCCACTTCTACCGGAATGCGCGCGTATTCTTCAAATAAATATTCGGCCACCATGCCGGCGTGCCAAGATGTGCCACAAGCGATGATGATAATGCGTTTGGCATTTATGAATTTTGTTTCATGTTCTTCAATACCACCCATTTTTAAATGTCCTGTTGCAGAATTTAATCGCCCACGCATGCTATCAAAAATAGAACGGGGTTGCTCATAAATTTCTTTCAACATAAAATGATCGTAGCCCCCTTTTTCAATCGCCTCTAATTCCATCTCTAATTCTTGAACATACGGTGTAATTTCTTTATCACGAATAGTACGAATTTTTAATTCTTCTCCTCTTCTAATAATAGCAACGTGTTCGTCTTCGATGTATACTACATTTTTAGTGTACTCTACAATGGGCGAAGCATCGGATGCAATAAAAAATTCATCGTGGCCAACACCGATTACCATCGGACTTCCTTTTTTTGCTGCAATCAAAGTATCGGGATCGTTTTTATCTAAAATAACAATGGCATAAGCTCCATTCACTTGTTGCAAGGCAGCCATCACAGCATGACCTAACTTCATGTCTTTTTCGTGAGTGCGAATGTCTTCAATTAAATGAATAAGAACTTCTGTATCGGTTTGCGAAAGAAATTGATGCCCTCGTTTTTGTAAACGTTCTTTAATAACGGCATAGTTCTCAATAATCCCATTATGAATAATGACTAAGTCTTTTGTTTGAGAATAATGCGGATGCGAATTCACGTCATTTGGTTCTCCATGCGTTGCCCAGCGCGTATGTCCAATGCCAATTGTTCCAGTTAAATCTTTTCCTATAGAATACTCAAGTAAATCAGAAACCTTTCCCTTTTTTTTATAGACGTTTAACTCTTGCTGTGGGTTTAATAATGCGACACCGGCACTATCGTACCCACGGTATTCTAAACGTTGTAATCCTTTAATAATAATAGGAAAAGCCTCGCGATTCCCAATATATCCTACAATTCCACACATAAAAACGGTTTTTAAAAACTTAGGCTAAGATAACATATTTTTTACAACCCGTAATAGAAATTAAACCATAAAAAAGGCAATTATACCTCAAAAAGTGATTCCAGTTGAAAAGACCATTGACGGAAATTTTCTATTTACAAAGTTGCGTAAGCGCTGACTTCAAATCTGGGTATTTTAAAATAAATCCTTGTTTTATCAACCTATCATTGCTCACCCTCGATCCTTCTAAAATAACATTTGCCATTTCACCATACATCCATTTTAAAATTGATGCTGGAATTAAGGGCATAAAAAAAGGTCGATGTAGCGCATTTGCCAACTGTTTTGAAAAAGAAAAATTAGTGGCATGTTCGGTTGCTACTGCATTATAAATGCCATTATAAGCAGGATTAAAAAGCATTTCACAAAAAAGAGAAACTAAATCATCGATGTGAATCCAAGGCATAAATTGCTCACCAGTACCAACACCTGAGCCTAAGCCCATTTTAAAAATTGGGAGTAACTTTTTTAACGCGCCTCCATCTTTAGCTAACACCACGCTGATTCGCGCGATAGTTTGTCTATCAGAAAACACTTCAAAATCATCGTAAGCGTTCTCCCACTCAATACACGTATCAGAAATGAAATCATCTAGTCCTAAATCATTTTCTGTATAAATGCGAGAGGACGTTCGCGCAGAATAAATACCAACAGCACTTGCTCCCACAAATGACTTCAACCGTATGTTTCTTTTTTGTAAAATAGACAAAACTAGTTCGGCTGATTTTACACGCGTGTCTAAAATTTCTTTCCTGCGTTCGCGTGTCCATTTTTTATCGGCAATACCACAGCCTGCTAAATGTATAATGTGTTCTACTCCATCAAATGCTTTTTCATCAATAGTTGATTTTTCAACATCCCATAAAAAATAATTGATTGAATCACTCTTAATAAGCGTGCGCGATAATACAGAAACCTGATGCCCATCTTCAATCAATTTTTTACACAATACTGTTCCAATTAATCCTGTTCCTCCTGTCAATAAAATTTTTGCCATAGCTTACCGTTCTTATACTATCTTTACAACTGAAAAAAGATTTTGTTTAAAATTACCCATAATAAAATGAATAATGTTTTTGATATCCATATTTTTATTTGCACCAACGAAAGATTGTCCATTGAAAAAAAGAGTTGTGGCGAACAACATGGTCTGAATTTAATTGCTGAATTTAAGACGCAATTAAACGCACAAAAGTTACCATTAAAAATTAGAACTCAAAAATCAGGCTGTTTAGGCATCTGTCAATTTGGTCCCACCATTGCGATTTATCCTGAAGGAATATTTTATGTTGGCGTGCAGATAGAAGATGTAAAAGAAATAGTTGAATCGCATATCATCAACAAAACACTTGTAGAGCGTTTAGTTTTAAAAAATGGACATTGATATTCGAGATTTAGAAAAGCCGAGCTTGTTTGATAAATTTAAAGTTCAAACCTATAAAGATTATGAATTATCAGGTGTTTTGGAATACTTGCCAATGATGAAAAGTCATCATTTCCAAAACTTAAAACATGAATTCCATCAATCGGTTTTGAAATTAGAATTATCTCATGCCTTAAAAAATTTACTGTATCGCATTGATTTAACAGAATCACAAATTAAAAAAGCATGTGCTAAGAGTTCTGAAATGCCTTTACAAGAAGTGCTGGCAGAATTAATGATTAAACGCATTTTGCAAAAAGTTGTATTAAAAGAATTATATTCAAACTAACATGAGCGTCATTATTAGAAAAGGTTTGCTAGAGGATATTGCTAACGCATTACAGTTAGTAAAAGAGTTAGCTGCATTCGAACTAGCTCCAAACGAAGTGGAAGTAACGATTGAGGAAATGATCAATTGGGGATTTGGCACTGATAAGTTATTTGATTTTTTTGTAGCAGAAAAAAACAAGACCATTATAGGCATGGCTCTTTATTACTATAAATACAGTACTTGGAAAGGAAAGTGTTTGTTTTTAGAGGATATTATTGTCACCGAAAATGAGCGCGGACAAGGCATCGGTAAACTGCTTTTCAACGAAGTGATTAAAGTTGCTAAAGAAGAAAAAGTGAGACGCATGGAATGGCAAGTATTAGATTGGAATAAAGCTGCCATTAATTTTTACAAAACTTACCATGCAAACTTAGATGGAGAATGGATTAATTGTAAATTAACTGATTTTGACTTAAAAAAAATTTAAAAACTACTTTTTTGAAATAAATTCAAGAACAACTTTTTCGGCTTTTATAAGAGCTTCTTCAAGCACTTCATTTAAAATAAACATGTCGAATAAATCTGCTGTTTTAATTTCCTTTTCTGCCTTTTCTACACGACGCGAAATACTCTCTATGCTATCAGTACTTCTCGTGTTTAAGCGTTCTTCTAATATTTTGATACTTGGAGGCATCACAAAAATAGACATCGCTACCTCACCAAATATTTTTTTTAAATTTAATCCTCCCTCTACATCAATATCAAAAATAACATGTTTTCCTTTAGCCCATATGCGATCCACTTCGCTTTTCAATGTTCCATAGTAATTATCAACATAAACTTCCTCCCACTCTAAAAATTCTTGATTGTCTATTTTTTGTTTAAATTCTTCAACTGTTAAGTAATGATAATCTTTCCCATTCTCCTCAACGCCACGTTTTGGACGACTTGTAGCTGAAATAGAAAACTCTAATTGATTTGGAAATGTTTTTAATAGATGCCTGACAATGGTTGTTTTACCAGAACCAGAGGGCGCAGAAAATATAATGAGTTTTCCTTTAGTCATAATATAAATGGTGGATGATTTAGGGTTTTATTTGTCTTTATAAATAACTAAATTAATCATGCCTTGTATTGGTGAGCTATTATCTGTTAAAGATACAACAAAAGGTTTGCGTTGACCTTCAAAACAATTGTAAACTACATAACCTTTGTCTTCAATAGGATTCGGTAATTTTTTTTCGTAAAACGTTTTTAACTGTGCAAATAATCTTGAACACAATTCTAAATCCTTACAGTTTATTTGTACTTCTACTTCATCTAAGCTATCATTCTTTAGACTATAGGAAACCGAGTAATTTGTATTGGTATCAACTTGGTATTCGAAATACAAAAAATCTGGGGCTACTTCAGTTGGCAATTTTGTTTCTGATTTGGTGATGATGGACGCTTTAGAATTTAAATCAACACCACGAATAACACCAACATTAGATCTAATAATTTCGTCTAAAGTAACATCGTAATCAGAAAATATACGCGGCTTATTCTCTTCTACTTTAACCGCATCACTGCAAGAAAATACGACTAAAATAAGAAGCAAAAATAAGGGGTATAACGGTTTGCGCATATATAATAATTTTAGTTAACCGTTTCGTGTTTTGTTTCAGGTCGCATTTGAGGAAACAATAATACATCCTGAATTGAAGGTTGATTAGTTAACAACATGCATAACCTGTCTATTCCAAAACCAATACCTGCAGTAGGAGGCATGCCGTATTCTAAAGCGCGTAAAAAATCGTAATCAATAAACATAGCTTCGTCATCACCTCTCTCCATGAGTTTAACCTGATCTTCAAATCGTTCACGCTGATCAATTGGGTCGTTTAATTCAGAATAGGCATTTGCAATTTCTTTTCCATTAATCATTAATTCAAAACGTTCAACCAAACCTTCTTCTGTTCTATGTTTCTTTGTTAATGGACTCATTTCAACAGGATAATCCGTGATGAATGTTGGTTGAATATAATTAGCTTCGCATTTTTCTCCAAATAAGGTGTCAATCAATTTTGCTTTACCCATAGTTTCATCCATATCAATATGCAATGATTTACAAACGGCTCTTAATTCTACTTCGTCCATTTTACTTACATCAACACCGGTATGCTCTTTAATGGCGTCAAAAATAGTAATGCGTTTAAACGGTGGTGCAAAACTAATTGATCTATCTCCAACAGTTAATTCAGTAGTACCATGCAAATCTACGGCAATTTTTTCAAGCAACTTTTCAGTTGTATTCATCATCCAAAAATAATCGCGATAAGCTGCATAAAATTCTAATACTGTAAATTCAGGATTATGCGTTCTATCCATTCCTTCATTACGAAAATTACGACTAAACTCATACACCCAATCAAATCCACCAACAATTAAACGTTTTAAATATAGTTCGTTAGCAATGCGTAAATACAATGGCATGTCTAAGGCATTATGATGCGTTAAAAAAGGACGAGCCGCAGCTCCGCCTGGAATAGACTGTAATACTGGTGTATCCACTTCTAAAGCCCCTTGATCATTTAAAAAATTTCTAATAGATGAAATAATTTTTGTTCGTTGTTCAAATGTTTTCTTAACGCTTGGATTGATGATTAAATCCACATAACGCTGGCGGTAACGAAACTCAGGGTCAGTTACTTCATCAAATGATTTTCCGTCTTCATCTGTTTTTACAACCGGTAATGGTTTTAATGATTTAGCTAATAATTTAAAATGGGTAACATGAATAGAAGTTTCGCCCGTTTTAGTTGTAAACACATAGCCTTGAATTCCGATGATATCACCAAGATCAATTAATTTTTTCCAAACTGTATCATACAATTGCTTATCCTCTTCATTCGGGCAAATATCATCTCGTCGCACATAAATTTGAATACGATCCGTGCTATCTTGCAATACGGCAAATGCGGCTTTACCCATATCACGAACGCTCATGATCCGACCAGCCAAACTGATATCTTTGTAATTTAATTTATCACGTTCATAGTTTTCCTTAATATCTTGAGCCGTTACATTGATTTGGAACTCTTCGGCCGGATAAGGCTCTATTCCTAATTTTTTTAATTCGGCTAATTTCGCTCTTCGGATTTCTTCTTGTTCACTAAGTTCTTGAGACATGTTCAATTTTTTTTCGAAGTTAAATAAAATGCCTTTGTTTACTGCAAACACTTTCAACTTAGTATTCACAATTTATGAAACAATTTCAGGACAAAACCAATACGTTACTTTCTAATATATACCTAACCATTTATCGTAAAAATAACAAAAGAATAAAATTTTAATTAACTGAAAATCAATTGATTAAATTATTTTGTTTAACAATATTGCTGTTTTATTAAACATATCTATATATTTGTTTAATCTTTTTACTAAACCAGTTAAACAAAATAAATATGACCGCTATTGAATTTAATACCAAACTATCAAATGAAAAACAATCATTAAATAATTTTGCTTTGAGTTTAACGCATAATGTGGATGATGCGCTGGATTTATTGCAAGATACATTTGTGAAGGCCATAACCTATAAAGATAAGTTTGAAGATAGTACAAACTTTAGAGCTTGGCTTTTCACCATTATGAAAAACACATTTATTAATTCGTACCGAAGAGCTTTAAGAACAAAGCAAATTATGCAAACGAATTCGGATGTAGCAATGGCTCGAGCTTGGAAAAATAATTATCAAGATATAACAGAATCAAGGTTAGCAGCAAAAGATATTTATAATAAAATTGAACGTTTGGAAGATCAATATAAAATTCCATTCACTAGATATTATAACGGATATAAATACGAAGAGATTGCAAAAGAAATGCAACTTCCATTAGGCACTGTAAAAAGTAGGATTTTTTTAGCGCGTAAAATTTTGATGGAATCTATTCTAAAGTCGCAAAACTAGTTTTACATTTAATGAGTGATTTATTTTAATTGATAATCAAAAAATTATACATTTGGTTATGAAATTTACTCTAAAAATTATTGGTTTATGGTTGTGTTTATATTTAGTAAGTCTTAAAGGCTTTTCACAATCCAACGAACACACAGAAGAGGATTCAAGTTCAATCGTTACTGTAAATCCAAATCAAAAAACATTTCATGCGGGTGTTTACGTGGGCGCATTCTGGGCTAATCATTCAACTGCTGGATTATATGATGGTTATGGCTTTGATGAATTTGGCGTAAGAAATACATTTGCTAATAGCATATTATACAATCAAATTGTAAATATTTACGGTGGTGGTTATGGTGGCGTTGATCTTATTGCCCAACTTCTTAATGTAGAGCATAAAGATTGGTATTTTAACGAACAGAATATGCCGGCAAATTTAAGGTATACCACAACGTATATGGTTGGATTAAACACCCGATACCAAGTTGATAAAAAAACAAATATCATTTTTAATATTAATGCATCCAAACTTGTTGTAGACGGGAAATTCACAATCAGTTCGACCACTACAAGTAATGGATTTCAAAGTCAAGCGAAACAAAATCAATTTACAATTACTGGAGCTGAACAACGCATGATGATGCAATTAGGATATCAAAAAATAATTGGAAAGAACGAGAAATTAAAACTGATGGTTGAAGGTGGATTAAATATTATTTTTTCTAAAGCTCAAAAAAATATGATTTATCTAAACAGTGACTTATTTAATGGTGCAAATAATATTTCTGTTGATTTAATCAATATATACAATCAAGTGCCTTACAGTTATTACAGTCCGAAGTATTTAGTTGGCGCTGGAATCGGTGCTTTTGCCGGTACTGGATTGCATTTAACTATAAATCCTAAATACACCGTTCAACTTTTATACAGTCCGTCTTACGACAGAATTAGTATTGGTTATAATCCAAAATTTAAATTACAAAATGGATTTGGATTACGTTTTTATTATAATTTAAGTCAATAAAAAAGTAACCATTACATCCACTTCCTTCTTTTAAAATAAATTAGCAAGCCTGTAATAATTGAAATCATCACAGCCCAAATAAAATAATAACCATTTTGGGTTTTTAGTTCGGGCATGTTGTCAAAATTCATTCCATACACTCCAGCAATAAATGTAACAGGAATAAAAATGGATGACATGATTGTTAACACTTTCATGACTTCATTCATTTTATTGGCATTGGTGCTTAAATAAATATCCATGATGCCCGATAATAAATCACGATATGTTTCAACAGTATCAATGATTCGTGTAACGTGATCGCTTAAATCTCTCAAATAAATATCAGTTGATGGATTCATCAAATGTGTTTCTGAGCGAACCATATTATTTATCATATCACGAAGAGGCCAAACTTGTTTTCGTAAATAAATCATTTCACGCTTCAGGTGATATAATTCAAGCAGTGATTTTTTATCCGAATTATTAATAATATCTTCTTCAATTTCTTCAACTTTATCCCCAATTTTTTCAATACATGTAAAATAACAATCCACCACCGCATCCATTAATGCATAGGCTAAATAGTCGGCGCCTAATTTTCTAACTCTCCCCTTTGCCGTTCTTAATCTATTTCTAATAATGTCAAACGCATCTCCTCCTTGTGGTTCTTGAAAAGAGATAACCGTATTGTCTAATAAAATGATAGCTAACTGCTCCGAATCAACCTGATTAGAGTAAGTTATCATTTTCATCATCGCAACAACATAATGCTCATAGTCTTCAAATTTTGGCCGCTGATCAATATGTACGATATCCTCCAGTGTTAAAGGATGTATGTCATATATTCTTCCAATGCTTTCAATTAAATCTGTTTGATGAATTCCTCCAACATTAATCCATTTTACCATATTCGGTTTAACGTGTGAGACGCAATCTTCTAAATTATAATACTCATCTTCAAAAAACTCTGTTTCGTTAAACTCAATTAATGTGATTTTTACAGGTTCGTTTCTCGCTTCACCATTGTAAAATAATGTACCTGGAGGTGAGCCAATATTTTGAGAATTTGTTGCCATGAGTATAAATTAATAAATAATAATTAAAGTCCTACTTCATTTTGAAGCACCATTTGCACAGTAAATCGGCTGCGTTGTTCCAATAAAATTATTTTATTTTTAGTCAAAGAAGAAATGGTATCAACAGTATAATACCTAACTGTCATCAACTCTAAATTTGTGTTGTACAATACTTTAAATGCGGTTTGAAGTTCTTCAACTAATGAATTTATTTTTGTTTGGTCGTGGTCGCAACACACAGAAAAACTAATTGCAGACAGCTGCATCAAATTTATTTTGACATGATGTTTTGAAAAAACTTCGAAAATATAACTCAAATTATTTTCTGCAATAAATGAAAAATCTTTTGGTTGAAATGAAATTAGAACTTGGTTGATTTTAAAAATATAAGATGGGATATTTAATCGCGTTTCCGAATTTTTAATTACTGTTCCCTCTTGTTCAGGTTTTAAAAATGATTTTACATACAACGGTATGTTTTTATTTTGTAGTGGCTTAATCGTTTTAGGGTGTATAACCGTGGCGCCATAATACGTTAATTCTATTGCGTCTTGATAACTCAATTCATCAATTTTTTTTGTATGATTAAACCATTTTGGGTCTGCATTTAAAACCCCAGGAACATCTTTCCAAATGGTAACACTTTCTGCATTTAAACAATAAGCAATAATAGAAGCCGTGTAATCAGAACCTTCGCGACCTAATGTGGTTGTAAAATTTTCTGATGTTCCTCCAATAAATCCTTGCGTTATAATAATAGGAGTTTGATTGAAAAGTGGTGTTACTGATTTTTTTAATAATGATTCTGTTAAATCAAAATCAACTATAGCATCGCGATAGGTATTATCAGTTTGAATAAGCCCACGTGCGTCAATCCAAGTGTTATTAACGTTCACACTGTTTAGATAGGCCGAAACAATCTTAGTAGATAGTACTTCACCAATACTTATGATTTGATCGTATTCAAAATCGTAAGAATGTGTAGGTTCGTCTTCTATTGACCAATGAAGTTCAACAAATGTGTTTTCTAAATCTTGATAAATCGGATGTGTAGTACTTGAAAATAATTGATTGCATATGTCGAAATGAAATTTTTTGATCCCATCTAAAATTAAACTCGGATTGCCAGTATGGTAAAAAAAGGCATTGGTTAACTCTTCTAAAGCGTTGGTTGTCTTTCCCATTGCAGAAATAACAACACAAAGCTTGCTGTCTTTATGAACTTGCTTTAAAACCTTAGCTACATTTATAACAGCTTCCGAGTCTTTTACTGAAGCGCCACCAAACTTAAATACTTGCATGTTATTATTTTAAACAAAGATACAGTTAGACTGATATAAATAAATATTTAATATATGATTTTTAATTCTATTAACCCTAATAGTAAAAAGATATCAAAAAAAAATCCCGATTAATCGGGATTTAAATTTTTTTAATGTTCTCCATCACCGCTCTCTCCTTCAGCAAGAGGAACCGTTTGAGGTATAAAGTCACTTTCTGAGCCCGGCTTACTGTAGTCATAAGCCCAGCGGTGAACTACTGGTAATGACCCTGGCCAGTTACCATGAATGTTTGCCATAGGCGTTGTCCATTCTAATGTATTCGAATTCCATGGATTTTGAGGAGATTTTTCTCCACGAAACATACTGTAAAAGAAATTAAACAAGAAGATAACTTGTGCTAAGGCAGCTAAAATAGCAAACACTGTAACAATTTCATTGATGTCAACTAAATTATCAAACATTGGGAAATTACTATTTGTATAATAACGACGAGGTACACCAGCCAATCCTAAGAAATGCATTGGGAAGAAAACGCCATAAGAACACACAAAGGTTATCCAGAAATGTAAATATCCAAGCTTTTTATTCATCATACGTAAGAACATTTTAGGGAACCAATGATAAACACCTGCAAACATGCCAAAAATAGCTGATAAACCCATTACAATGTGGAAGTGAGCAACCACAAAATACGTATCGTGTACGTTAATATCTAAGGTCGAATCAGCTAAAATAATCCCAGTAACACCACCTGTTACAAATGAGGAAACTAACCCGATAGAAAACAACATGGCAGGAGTGTATTGGATATTTCCTTTCCATAAAGTAGTGATGTAGTTAAATGCCTTTACAGAAGAAGGAATAGCAATCAATAAGGTTGTAAATACGAAAACAGAACCTAAAAAAGGATTCATCCCTGTAATAAACATATGATGACCCCAAACAATAAACGATAAGAACCCAATGGCTAACATAGAGCCAATCATCGCTCTGTAACCAAAAATTGGTTTACGAGAATTAGTTGCGATAACTTCAGATGTAATACCTAACGCTGGTAAAATAACAATGTAAACTTCAGGATGACCTAAAAACCAAAATAAATGTTCAAATAATACTGGGCTTCCACCTACATTATCTAATGGACGACCGCCAATATAAATATCGGATAAGTAAAAACTAGTTCCTAAGCTTCTATCACAAATTAATAATACAACTGCTGAAACTAAAACAGGGAAAGATAAAACCCCTAAAATAGCTGTAATTAAAATAGCCCACATGGTTAAAGGCATGCGAGTCATTTTCATTCCTTTGGTACGTAAGTTAATAATGGTTACAATGTAATTAATACCTCCTAATAAAGAAGATACAATGAATAATGTCATTGAAATTAACCACATCGTCATCCCCAATTTAGATCCTGGCATTGCTTCTGGCAAAGCTGATAACGGAGGATAAATTGTCCACCCTCCTGAAGCAGGGCCGTCAGTGATAAATAAAGAAGCAATCATGATTACGCTTGATAAAAAAAAGAACCAATACGATAACATATTTAAAAACCCAGAAGCCATATCACGTGCACCAACTTGATATGGTATCAATAAATTAGCAAACGTTCCAGATAATCCTCCCGTTAATACAAAGAAAACCATCAATGTACCGTGTATAGTGACCAAAGCCAAATACATATTAGGATCAAGAATGCCATCTTTACCCCACGTATCACCAAGCATGGCATTAATAAATGCAAATTTTTCTCCTGGCCAAGCTAATTGCATTCGGAAAATAATAGACATCATCATTGCAACCACAGCCAAAATAATGGCAGTAATTAAAAATTGACGAGAGATCATTTTATGATCCATGCTAAAAATATATTTAGCTACAAATGATTGGTGCTCTTCTTCGTGAGCGTGATCATGAGCATGATGTCCTGCGTGTTCTGATAAATCAATTGAATGTGCGTTTGCCATTTTTTTAACTCTTTATTTTGTAAACAATACTTTTTATTTTATTTATTTTGATGCTAATGTTTTTACTGCCTTTTGCTTCGCAATCCAGGCATTATAATCTTTTTCACTTTCAACAATAATTGTCATTTGCATATTATAATGAGAAGCTCCGCAAATTTTTGCACAATATAATAAGTAATCGAACTCAACAGGTTCTTTATTATCTTTTGCACGAACATCATTAATCCCTTTCATTAACTGAATCACATAAGGATCTTTTCGCATTTCAGCAGTCGTTTTGTTTGGCGTAAATCTGAATTCTGTTACCATGCCCGGAACACAATTCATTTGAGCTCTAAAATGTGGCATAAAAGCCGAGTGAATGACATCACGTGAACGCATTTTAAACTCAATCTCTCTATTAACAGGAATGTGAAACTCATTTCTAACAATAATGTCATCAAAAGAAGTAGCGTCTAAAGTATCAAGACCTACAATATTTTGACCATCGATTTGACGATAATCCGTTGAACCTAATACTTTATCCTTTCCAGCATAACGCGCTGTCCAATCAAATTGTTTTGCGTATAATTCGATTGTAATTTTGTTAGGGTCAGTTGAGCGATCCGTAATTTCATTCCAATATTTTAATCCAAAGATAATGATACCAGCTAAAACAACAGCAGGAAGAACGGTCCAAACCATTTCTAAACGATTATCATGAGCAAAGAACGTAGCTTTAGTTTTATCTTTCCCTGAGTATTTATATGCAAAATAAAACAATGTACCATTTGTTAAAATCGTTGCAATAGTAATAATCCACATATTAATATTCCATAATTGGTCAACTTTTAACCCATGAACAGATGCTGCGCCTGGCAAAGAGTTATCTTCCCAACGATCTATTTGCCACAACAAAGATGCAAATAGCAATATCCCAAAAATTAGCATTAATTTGCCATTGAAGGTATTGTCTTTTTCTGTAACATTCCACTCTTTAGTATTTTTAAACTGTCGAGATAACTCAACAACACGCATTAGCTGATGAACAGCGATAATTAAGAGTACAAGTCCGATTAATATTAACAATTTCATATTATAACAATTTTATAGTTCGATTTATTGATGTTTTCGATGTTTGATTAATAAGAGTGGTGTAAACTTTCTGATAAGAAAGGATGGTTTTTTACTAATAAAGGTTTCTTCGCAAGATTTGTTAATACCACATAAATAAACAATCCTAAGAAAAAGAAGAATGTTCCAACTTCCATCCAGCTTAATCCTGTCCAATTGTGCCCAACTGTACCTGGCATTACAATCATGATCATGTCTAAATAATGTCCAACAAAAATAATTGCTCCAACAAAAATCAAGAAGAAGAAGTTACGTTTTGAATCTCTACTCATTAACATAATCATTGGAAATGCGAAGTTTACAAAAAACACAGTCCACATTAATGCTTTATAAGATTCCCAACGTGTTTTGTAATATACAACCTCTTCAGGAATATCAGCATACCAAATTAACATGAATTGAGAAAAATATAAATAAGCCCAAAGGAATGATATAGCAAACATCCATTTACCGATATCATGGACTGTACTTTCTGTAACAAAATCTAGGTACCCTAGTTTTTTCAACCAAACAACTAATATTGTAACTGTAATCATAGAACTAACCCACATGCCAGAGAATACATACCAACCCATCATGGTAGAGAACCAGTGAGTGTCAATACTCATCAACCAATCCCATGCCGCTGTTGAAGATGTATAAGCAAATAGTACTAAAAAATAAGCACTTAACTTAATGTTTTTCCAATGAAATCCTTTAGAATCTTCTTGGCCCAAAGCATCTGCCTCACTTGAGTTTTTTCTTAGCTTCCATGAAAATAACACCCAAGAAACCATGTATAAAATTGTTCTAATCCACCAAAACACACCAAAATAACCAATTTTTCCAGCGATAACTTTATCGTAATTTGGAGAAGCAACATCATCAACACCTTCTGTCATCCAAGGGTAAATAGTGTTCATGTGTAATTGTCCAAAAATAAATATCAATAATAAAAAAGATAATCCATAAGGTAAAAAAGTTGTTGTTGCTTCGATGATTCTTTTTATGGTAGTTGACCATCCAGATTCAGCCGCGTATTGCAATGCTAAAAAGAATACAGATGCTAAAGCAATCCCCATAAAGTAAAATGAGCCTGCAAAAATATTAGCCCAAGCTCTATTATGCTGATAATGATGGTCTTCAGCGTTTGTATCAAAAACAAACATACAAATGATAGAAATTAATCCAACTGCCATTAAAAGCATGGATGCCATTTTTGTTTTTGAAGGAAATACGAAATTTAATTTTTCAGTGTTCATATTATTGTAATTCAGTTATGTCTTTAAATTCGTTTAATTAATATACAATTAAGGCTTTGCTACTACTGTGTTAGTTGGAACCGCTTTTACTGTAGAATCAACCGCAACTGTTTTTGGTCCTTGTAATTTTTGCACATAATGTACTAAAGTCCAACGCTCTTGAGTATTTAAAAGACTAGCATGATTTCCCATAGAATTTTTTCCATAAGTAATCGAGTGGAAAATTTTACCTTCTGGTAAATTTTTTAACGGTCCATTGTATGCTGGTGGTGGTCCTGGCAACTTAGCTGCTACCTTTCCATCACCCGCTCCAGTTGCTCCATGACAGTGTATACAAAATTTCCCAAAAAGCACTTCACCGTCTTTTTCAACTTGAGGCGTTAAAGCGATGGGGTTTTTTAAATACAGACCTGCTTGTTCGTATCCTTCAACTGTATTTGGATAAACGTAAGGCATATAACCTCTAGCGATAGTTCCGCTCACTGGCAACATAGCACTATTTAAAGTGTCGTCTCCAATAATATAAGTTCCGTAATTTTCAACAGATGGCGAGCGATACATGTCAGGCATAAATTCGAATCCAGGACTGTTTGCGTCTTTTTTGCCACATGATGTAAAACCTGCAACTAACATTACTACGAAGGTTCCGCAAGTAAAGAGTTTCAAATTTTTATAAGATATATTCATCAGTATTATTTTTAATTTTATTTTGTACTATTAATATTTTGCTTCAATCACTAAAGTCCCTTTGTAATTAATTTCTTCTGCGCCATTAGCTCTCAAGATTTCGTCAGCCTTTTTTGATTGTTCTTCGTTCAACTCTAAATAAATCATGAACTTATCGTCTGTTGTACGAGGGTCTGGATTTTTTGCTTTTGCGCCTGGTACTAACATACAACGCAATAGATAGGTTAAAGCCATTCCGTGGGCCGCACAGAATACAGTAGCTTCAAAAGAAATCGGAATAAATGCAGGAATGTTAAAGTAATAACTCCAATTTGGTTTTCCACCAATATCATTTGGCCAATCATGAATCATCATATACCACATCATTAACGTAGCTAAGCCTAAACCTATCAGGCCATAAATAAATGCACAAATAGCTAGGCGTGTGCGCGGGACACCAATGATTGGATCAATACCATGTAATGGAAACGGTGTATAAACTTCGTTGATACGAATTCCTGAAGATCGTAATTTCTTACAAGCTTCTAACAAAGGAACTTCATCTGAAAATATGCCGTGTATAATGTTTTTTGTTATCATATCGTTTTAATAAATCAAACTTTTTTATTTTATTTTTTTCGCTAACACTATTTAATTTAGTGAGCGTGTTCTTCTGCTAATTTTTTATGTTCTTGTCCTGATGATTTTAAAATAGATTTTAACTCAGCTTGGGCAATAACTGGGAATGTACGAGAATATAATAAGAATAATGTAAAGAACATTCCGATAGTGCCAACAAAAATACCTACATCGATAAATGATGGTGAATATGAATTCCAAGTAGATGGTAAATAGGTGCGGCATAAAGTAGGAACAATGATAACAAAACGTTCGAACCACATACCAATGTTAACAACAATAGAAAGAACAAACGTAAACGCTAAGCTTGTACGTAATTTTTTAAACCAAAACAATTGTGGCGAAATAACATTACAAGTCATCATAATCCAATAAGCCCAAGCCATTGGACCAGTTGCTCTGTTTAAGAATGCATATTGTTCCCATTCAACACCAGAATACCAAGCCATAAACAACTCCGTTAAATAAGCCACGCCTACAATAGACCCTGTAACAATAATTACAATATTCATGTATTCAACGTGTTTAATGGTAATGTATGCTTCTAATTTATATACTTTACGAACGATTAACATTAATGTTAATACCATGGCAAAACCAGAAAATACAGCTCCAGATACGAAATAAGGAGGGAAAATAGTTGTATGCCACCCCGGTAAAATAGAAGTAGCAAAGTCCATGGATACAATCGAGTGAACTGAGAATACTAACGGTGTAGATAATCCAGCTAAAACCAAAGAAACCTCTTCAAAACGACTCCAATGACGAGCGCTTCCACCCCAACCAAAAGACAATAATGCATATACTTTTTTCATTTTAGGTTTAACAACTCTGTCACGAATCATAGCAAAATCAGGAATTAAACCAATATACCAGAACACAATAGAAACAGTAGCATACGTTGAAACGGCAAAAACGTCCCATAACAAAGGAGAGTTAAAGTTAGGCCACAAAGAACCAAATTGATTTGGTAATGGGAATAACATATAATCTAACCAAGGACGACCAGTATGTAGTGTTACGAAAATAGCTGCACATAATACCGCAAAAATAGTCATTGCCTCAGCTGAACGGTTAATTGCCATACGCCACTTTTGACGGAACAATAATAATACTGCAGAAATTAATGTCCCAGCGTGACCAATACCAATCCACCAAACGAAGTTTGTAATATCCCAAGCCCAATCAACACCGTTATTAGAGCCCCAAGCTCCAATTCCAACGCCTATTGTGTATGATAAACATCCGATGCCCCACATAAACCCTAATACCGATATAGTAAATAAAATATACCATAATCGATTGGCTTTCCCTTCAATCGGAGCAATAATATCGTCGGTGATTTTTCGGTAAGTTGGGTTACCTAATATCAATGGTTCTCTTATCTGTGATTCTGCGTGCATAATATGATTAATTCAGAATTTATAATTATTTTTTATTTTTTTTATGAATGATGTTCTTCTTTATGCGCTTCTCCTGTTGGAGCAACATGTGATGCGTGAGTATGCATTTCCTCTTCCTGATTTCTAACTTTTAATAAATAAGAAACAGTTGGCTTAATCCCTACTTCCTCTAATAAAACGTAGTTTTTATCATCACATCTCCATTTAGAGATTTCAGCCGTTTCGTCGTTAGCGTCGCCAAACATAATTGCATTTGTAGGACAAGCCTGTTGACAAGCCGTTTTAATAGCTCCATCTACGATTGGCATTTTTTCTGTCTTAGCAACTAATTTCCCGGCTTGAATACGTTGAACACACATTGAGCATTTTTCCATAACACCACGGCTACGAACCACAACATCTGGATTTAACACCATACGGCCCAAATCTTGTTGTGCAGGATTTACATCCGCAAAATCAGTATTATCAATATAATTAAACCAGTTGAAACGACGAACTTTAAACGGACAGTTGTTGGCACAGTAACGAGTACCAATACAACGGTTATAAGTCATCATGTTCAATCCTTCTGAACTATGGCTAGTTGCTAAAACTGGACAAACTGTTTCACATGGTGCGTGATTACAATGCTGACACATCATTGGTTGGAAAGTTACCGTCGGATTATTCGAAGGATTTTCCATATCCAAATACATTTGTTTAGTTCCTATATGTTCTTCCTGAGCCTTATCTTTGTTCATATCAGAAGTATAATAACGATCGATGCGTAACCAATGCATTTCACGTGTTTTACCAACTTCTTCCTTACCAACAACATGTACGTTATTTTCAACAGTACAAGCAACAACACAAGCAGCACAACCAATACAAGATGTCATATCGATGGTTAATCCCCATTTATGATTCATACGAGGATGATCAGCCCATAAATCAACTTCTGCAATAGGGGTTTTGCCCCCGCCATGAGCTGGTAATGCCGCAATAGGATTCCAAATTTCTTTTTCTTTGTTTTTATATTCTTTTAAAGAAACTTCACGTAATAAATACTCTTCACGACCCATAATTGTATGGTGAATTTGAGTAGCCGCAAATTTATGTTCTTCCTTAGTAGCTTTAACAGATACAGATAAGTTTGAATTCGTAAAAGTATTATTTGAAATACTAACAAATGGATAAGCGTTTTGTCCAACACCAAATGCAACTTTCATTGAACTTGCTTGTCTTCCGTAACCAATTGCTAACCCAATTGTTCCTTCTGTTTGGCCTGGTTGAGGATAAACGGGAACTTTAATTGTTGTGCCATTCACTGTTAATTCTGCGATAGAACCAATAATGTCTTGACGCTTCATTTCATTTAATCCTAATTTAGCAACATCAGCAGGGCTCATGGTAATATAGTTATCCCACGTTACCTTAGAGATAGGATCAGGTAACTCCATTAACCATGGATTATTACTTTGAGTACCATTTCCTAGACCAACTTTTTCATAAACGACAAGTTCAAACTCTCCTCCTTTTGAAGAAGTAGCTGTATTTGCAAATTTATTATAATCAACAGAAATAACTGTTGCTTCAGTAGCTCCAAGTAAGGTAATCGTTTTAATAAAGCCAACATTTGAATTAACGTCTGAAGTTAACGAATCAGAAATAGCAGACGCAACACCAGTTGTTTCAATTTTTCCAGTTGAATCAACTTTTACAGGAGTGAAAGGAATGTCTTTAACAACAGAAACTTTTAATACTCCATCATGCAATGTATGAGCCCAAAAAGAGGCGAAATCTGAGTATTTTCCTTGTTGAGGAAATACATGATTATTCCAATATCCTTGTAAATAAGCTAAATAATCTGTTTTAATTCCAGACCATTTTAATAAGGTATCTTGCACTTGACGAGTTCCTTCATAACGAGGGGCTCTGAATATTTGATTAATAGTTGGTTGTTGTAATGAATAATGTCCACGTTTTGGATTTGCATCACCCCAAGATTCTAGGAAGTTATTATCTGGACAAACATAATCAGCAAGCAAAGAAGTTTCATCTAACGATTGAGAAAAAGAAACTTTTGTTGCAATCTTCTTGTATGCAGCTTCAAACTTTAAAGATGCTGGAGTAGTATAAACAGGGTTACAGTTGTAAGTCATTAATGTCCCAACTTTACCAGCATTCATATCAGCAACTAAATCAATAAAATCTTTATCGTTTCCTTGCTTTAAATTAAAGTGTAAATCAACATCAACTGTTTTACCATAATTTCCAAGCATTTTATTAATGCCATTCACTAATGTTTGGCACGCTTCATCATTATAACCACAAACAACAATCGATTTTCCTTTATTTTCAACTAACTCTTTGGCTGCTTTTGAAATTGCTTTCGAAGCCGCAGAATTAGAAATTTTTCCTTCAGATACTTTTGAATTTCCTGTAGCCTTAGCCACTTCATTATATAAGGATGAAATAACTTTTCCAAATTCAGATGGCTTAACCATATAACGCTCATCAGCATTAGCTCCCGTTAAAGATAAATTAGCTTCAAAATGGTAATGTTTACTCATTTCCAAATTTTCTCTATTTACTTTACGTGTTTTGCTATATTGATTTGCGAATTCAATTGGATTCAACCAAGTTCCTAAAAAATCACAAGCTATACCAACAATCGTTTTTGCCTTTGAGAAATCGTAAGATGAAACGACTGATTTTCCAAATACATTTTTATTTGCACGGATTAAAGCTGAATAAGAAACAGCATCATAAGTAACGTGTTTAGCGTTTGGATACTTTGATGTAAATTCTGCAATTACAGCCTTAGTAGATGGACTAATAATTGTTGATGATAAAATAACAGCTTGCCCAACAGATATCGATTTTACAACAGCATCATCAACATTTTTCCATGTTGTTAATTGACCCTTTGCTAATGGTCCTGTTAAACGAGCTCCATCATATAAACTTAAAACCGAAGACTGAACTCTTGCGCTTGTTGCACCATTAGATACTTTAGATAAATCATTCCCTTCAATCTTAATTGGACGTCCTTCACGTGTTTTAACAAGAATAGATGCATAATCATGTCCATCATAAAATGTTGAAGCATAAAAATTAGCTACTCCGGGAGTTACTTCTTCTGGTTTTACTACGTATGGGATTGCTTTATTAACAGGGGTTTCACAAGCAGCTAACGCAACCGCGGCCGTGCTAAATCCCATTACCTTTAAGAAATCTCTACGGCTTGTGCCATTAGTTTTTGCATCATCACCTGTAAGGAAATCTTCCATTGGTAAATTCTCTGCAAACTCATTGTTTTTGCTTTGTACAAAGGCTTCGCTGTTGTTTAATTCAGGTAAACCTTTCCAGTATTTTTTTGACATTGTCATGTGTGATATTTCTTCTAATTACCGGTTTCTAAAAATTAATAGTGACACTTAGCGCATTCAAGTCCGCCGATTTTTTCAACCGTCAACTTAACGTCGTGTTGTCCTTTATATTTTTCTTTTAAAGCTTTATGTATTTTGTCATAATAAGCGTTGCCTTCCATTGCAACTTCTGTTTTTCTATGACACTCAATACACCATTTCATAGTAAGTGGAGATTGTTGTTGCACTACTTCCATTTCCTTTACTTTCCCATGGCAATTTGCACAATCTTGTTTACCAACAACGACATGTTGCTTATGATTGAAATAAACGTGATCAGGAAGATTATGAATTTTAATCCACTTGATAGGATTTTGAGGGTTTGTGTAATTTCCTGTTTTAGGATCAAAACCTGATGCTTCGTAAATTTTAGCAATTTCTTTTTCCCCGTATTTTGGTCCTTTTTGAATTGCTTTGTGGCAATTCATACAAACATTAACTGAAGGAATACCCGCATGTTTAGATTTTTCTACTGAATTATGGCAATACTGACAAGCAATTTCGTTGTCACCTGCATGTAATTTATGAGAAAACTTAATTGGTTGTGGTGGTTGATAGCCTTTTTGAGTTTTATAATCATAATATACTCCTAAATTATAACAAGCGTTCCAGCAAGACTTCATTCCTATAAATAAAATAATAATAACACATACACCTACTAATCTGCGATGGCTTCCCATCCAGTGTTTTACCTCTTCTACAAATGTCATTTCAGGTACTTCAGGCTTACCTTCTTTCTTATTAAAAGAATTAGCCAATGAATGACGAACACTTCTTAGAGCGCCAACAATGATTGCTAATAAAACAATTGAGCCTAATAGTAAATACAATGGGTCAATAGCACCTTTTACTTCTTCTGTTTTTTCTTCTGTTGTTCCGCCTTCGCCTGATCCAGATGCCGAAGGTTTAACTTCAGCTGGTGGAGCAATAATATAAGCAACTACAGATTTTAATTCATCATCAGTTAAATACTCAAATTCGCTCATACCATCAACACCGCCATTATTAGCCACTAATGATTTTGCATAAGCATCGCCAGAAGCAATGACTTTATTGTTGTTCTTGATCCATTTTGATAACCATTCTGTTTCTGGTTTTGGAACACGACCTGCTACTCCTAACAAACCTGGACCCGTTAATTTTTGATCCGTTAATGAGTGACAAACAGCACAATTTTGTTTAAAAATTTTAGCGCCATCTTGAGCTTTTAAATTAATTGAAAAAGCGAATAACAAAAAAACCGCAGAAATAAAGGGTTTTAAAGAGAAATGAGACATATTGTTATGCATAGAATTGTATCTAATTTTGAATGTGTTTAGCAATTTAATGACATTATTATGACAAAAATATGCGCACAAAAATAACAGAATGTTATATATGTATGTAGTAAATTTTACATTTTATTCCATTTTTTATTAATTTATAATGATTCTAAATAAAAAAGTTATAAATCAACAATAATTGGTTTGATTTTTGTTCTATTCAATCGATAAAATAAACATAGAGCTCGCTTTGTTGTTATATTTACATATAAAATTATGAATACACATTACACAATAAAAGATTTAGAAAGGCTGTCTGGGGTAAAAGCCCATACATTAAGGGTTTGGGAGCAACGATACGGCATTCTACAACCGGAGCGTACAGATACAAATATCAGATTTTATTCGTCAGATGATTTAAAAAATATTTTAAATATTTCTTTATTAAATAATAATGGAATTAAGATTTCAAAAATTGCAAAATTATCTAGCAGCGAAATACTAAATGAGGCGCAAATAATACTAAATACATACAGTAAAGAAAGTGATCAAATTGATAATTTGGTGCTCAGCATGATTGAAATGAATGAAGTGAAATTTGAAAAAATAATTTCAAACTGTGTGATTCATTTTGGATTTGAAAACACCATGGAAAAGGTTGTGTTTCCGTTTTTAAGACAAGTTGGAAACATGTGGCAAATGGGACTTATAAACACTATACAAGAACATTTTATTACGCATTTAATTCGTCAAAAAATTATAGTTGGCATTGATGGTTTGTTTCATGAAATTTCGCCAAATCCAAAAACATTTTTATTGTATTTACCAAATAAAGAATTACATGAACTTGGTTTGTTGTACTGCAATTTTTTAATAAAAGCGAAGGGCCATAAGTGTTACTATTTAGGGCAATCTGTCCCGATAGAAGATTTAGAGAAAGCAAATGAATTAGTTTCTCCTGATGTGATTGTTACCTCGTTCACAAATCCAATGGATGAGAACACAGTTACTGATTATTTAAAAACGATTGCTAAGACTTTCAAAAATAAGTCTATACTAATTTCAGGTAGAGTGTTTTCCTTTTTTAGTCATAAACTTGAGTTGCCAAAAAACGTTTGTTTATTACACTCCTATGATGAGTTTAAAAATCTACTGTAAATTACTACCTTTACCTTAGCATGAAATTTAAACTAAGACATTTATTTACTTTTTCTATTTTTATAATATCGTGTGCAGCGAAACATGAAGACGACGTTTTAGTTCCTCCAACTATTCTTGATAGCCATCAGTTGGTAGAAATACTTACTGATGCTTATTTAGCTGAAGGCGCTGCGGGCATTAATATTAAAGGGGTTTCGGGGCAACAATTTGATTCTGTTTATTTATTTAATCCATTAAAAGAACACGGTTGTTCTAAATCAAAATTTGATTCCTCCATGGTTTTTTATACTCACCATCCAATCGTTTTAAAAAATATTTACGATCAGGTATTAGAAGAACTTAATAAAATAGCGGCACGAGATTCCATATGAAACAGTTAATTTCTGAAATAAAAACATTAGCCGAACTTGGGTTTCAAGAAGTTGTTTCTATTAGAAGACACATTCATAAATATCCTGAATTATCATTTAAAGAATTTCAAACTGCTGAATTTATTTGTTCGGTTTTAGATACATACAATATTGCATATCAAAAAAATATTGTAGGAACAGGAATCATTGCAATCATTGAAGGACTAAACCCTTCTAAAAAGATCATTTTACTTCGTGCAGATTTAGATGCATTGCCAATCGTTGAAGAAAATAAAACTGATTATGCATCTGTGAATGAAGGAATCATGCATGCTTGCGGACATGATGTGCATAGTGCTTCTGTTTTAGGCACTATCATTATTATAAGCAAATTAAAAAACAAATTTAGTGGTACTGTAAAAATTATGTTCCAGCCTGGCGAAGAAGTATTGCCAGGTGGCGCATCTTTAATGATTGATGCCGATGTTTTAGAAAACCCACATGTTGATTGTGCAATTGCCCAGCATGTATTTCCGAGTATGCCAGCTGGTAAAGTTGGATTTAGAAATGGCATGTATATGGCTAGTACAGATGAAATACATATAACCATACATGGTAAAGGCGGACACGCAGCCATGCCTGCTGAATACATCAATCCATTAAATGCAGCAGCTACGATTATTCAAACTATTGAAAAAGAATTTCCGTTTTATCTCGATGAAGAAGGTGTTTCTAAAAATACACATAACGGTATTCCAACCGTCGTTGCATTTGGAAAAATTGAAGGAAAAGGAGCAACTAATGTTATTCCTTCTAGCCTATACTTAGCAGGAACGCTGAGAACAATGGACGAAGAGTGGCGAAAAGAAATAAAAGAAAAAATAAAAGGAATTATTCAATCGGTATGCGAAAATTATAACACAACCGCTGATATTAATATTGTAAACGGATACCCTTTTCTGGTAAACGATGTTCCTCTTACAAATCGCTGCAAACAATTTGCCATAGATTATCTAGGAGAAGAGAACGTAGAAGAATTGCCACTAAGAATGACAGCAGAAGACTTCGCATACATTACTCAAAAAGTACCAAGTTGTTTTTATCGATTAGGGACAGGCAATGAAGAAAAAAATATTACCTCAGGAGTTCATACCTCAACATTTGATGTTGATGAAAAAGCTTTAGAAATTTCAACTGGGCTAATGGCCTATATCACAATGTGCGAGCTTGAGTCTTAAATTATAATGTCTTATTAAAATCAATTAATAATTTTCCGACATCATTATAATCTGTTAATGGCAAGGTTTTTTCGATATCATACACATCGTGATAGGATGTTATTCCTCCTAATGTGTAAATAAAAAAACAAGGAACTCCTTTCTCTGAAAACCAATAATGATCGCTATTTGCAGCTTTGCCTCTTTGCTTAATTTGAGACACATACTTCTTTTGATTATTTACACTTACTAATTTTTCAAACTGAGATTTATATACTGAAGCGTTTACAACCATAATGCCATCGTCGCCAGTTCCAAGTAAATCAAGGTTTGTAAGAAATTTAATTTCTTTTAATGGAAATAATGGATGTTCCGTATAATATTTTGATCCAAGCAAGCCTGCCTCTTCTCCACTAAATAATAGAAATGCCACAGAATACTTTGATGGGTTTTTTTGATAATACTTTGCTAAGTTTAGCAACATACTTACTCCGCTTGCATTATCGTTTGCGCCAGGAAAATAAGCTGTTTTACCCATGGCACCTAAATGATCATAATGAGCAGAAAACACTAAAAAACTATCTGGTTGTTCTATTCCTTTTACGTAACCAGCTATATTTTGAGATTCAAAATCACGAATGAATTTATTTTTAAATTCAACGTTTATTTCTTTCAATTCACTCATAAATGAATCCTTTAATAGTTCAACAACCACTTCATTTTTTAGACTTGTAGCAACTGTATAAGTCAGTTTCTTTTTTAATCTTAATTCGATTTCTTTACCCTCATTAGCTGAAACGAAAGTAAGGCTATCTTTTCTTATTAATTTAAAATTGGAATTTATTGCTTGTGATGTCGGGTCAATTAAAAAATGTTCCCCAGCTTTTAATTTTTTTCCATCAATGACTACATCGATTTTGTTTGGAAAAGAATTTACATCAAATCGATATGTTTGCGAAAATGATGCATTGAATGGGTCTAGCCCGATTTCTTTAAACTCTTTTTTTAAATAGTGCGCTGCTTTATTAACGGCATTATTTACGTAACCTCTTCCTAAAAATTTTTTTGAAGTTAATTTTTTAATCACACTTCGCGCGTAAACTGTGTCCTGAGCCTCAACAACAAGAACGGAAATGAAAAAAAGAAAAACTAAAAAAAATCTATTCATCTCTCAGTCATTAAAATCTCTTTGCAACCAAATTCATTAAGCTTTTAACTAACT
>CANLAV010000015.1 GCA_947487905.1 Bacteroidota bacterium
AAGATAGCTTGTTTGCTTTAAGCAAAAGAAATCCAAGTATTTCCGCGACTGTAAATCGCGAAATATCGTCCATTATTTTAAATATGCGAAAAACTGTTGGCTCGTTAGAAGAAAGACAACAAATGGAAGCACAAACTCGTATGCAATACTCTATGACCTCTATTAACAACTTAGCTTTGTTATTAAATGAATCGCTCGAACAGATGCAACAAAAAGCAAAAGATGGTAAAAAAGACGGCTCAGGAAAATGCAAAAAACCGGGAAAAGGAGCTAAACCATCAAGCAAACCAGGATCTAAGCCAAGCATGCAAAGCATGAAACAAATGCAAGAACAACTCAATAAGCAAATTGAAGAGCTAAAAAAAGCGTTAGAAAAAGGCCAAAAACCAGGAGGAGAAAAACCTGGAAACAAACCAGGTGTTAAAAAACCAGGCGAAAAAGGCGGGCCAGGTGGAATGGGAGGGCAAGGACAAAGTGGCGCACAAGGTTTGCCAAGCATAAATCAACAATTAGCTAAAACTGCCGCCCAACAAGAAGCTTTGCGTAGGCAAATGCAACAGATGCTTGACAAAATAAAAAAAGAGGGTGGAAATAATCCCAGCGGAAATATTGCGGATATGATGGAACAAACCGAAAGAGACATCGTCAATAAGCAGATTACACAAGAAACCATGAAACGACAACAAGATATTTTATCGAAACTTTTAGAGAGCGATAAAGCAGAAAGAGAAAGAGAGCAGGTTGAAAAAAGAAAAAGTAATGAAGCTAAAAATCAAAATTTAAGTAACCCTAAAGCATTTTTAGAGTATAAAAGGCTAAAAGAAAAAGAATTGGAGTTGTTAAATACGCTTCCTCCAAATTTAACACCGTACTACAAAGAAAAAGTCAATACGTATTTTAAAAATGTTACAAAATGATTAATACAGAAGTAGAAAAACTAAAGATTGCATCGTCAATAGAAAATATTGCTTTAGTAGAGCAACTAGTGGATAAAGTGTGTGAAAAATATAATGTTAATGAAGACAGTTACGGAACTATCCTTGTAGCTGTAACAGAAGCTGTAAACAACGCCATCAACATTGGAAATAATGGCAATCCGAACAAACAAATAAAAATTGAGTGTATTCCTAACGACAAAAACCTTCTGTTTTCAGTCACCGATGAAGGCATAGGTTTTGACTATGATTCATTGCCAGACCCTACAGATCCTATAAACATGGATACGCCTCAAGGAACCAGTGTTTTTTTAATGAAGCAGTTGGCAGATAAAGTTGAATTTAACCATCAAGGAAAAGAGGTTCTTCTAACCTTTAATTTAAATTAATGATTTCCTTCAACAACCAAACCATTGCGTTTACGCTTAAAAATAAACTCAAACTAAAGCAATGGATAAAATTAATTACAGAGAAAGAAAAGCATACTGTTGGAACGATAAATTATGTCTTTTGTAATGACGATGAACTTCTCGAAATCAACCTAAAACATTTAAAACACAATACACTAACCGACATTATTACTTTTGATTATACAGAGGGAAATGTCATACATTCTGACCTATTTATTAGCATTGACCGAGTAAAAGAAAATGCCACAAAGTTTAAAGTAACCTTTGAAGAAGAGTTACATCGTGTTCTAATTCACGGCATTTTACATTTATGTGGTTATAAAGATAAATCGAAGTTTGACGCTGAATTAATGAGAAAAAAAGAAAATTGGGCTTTAAAAATCAAAAGTCAATTCGATATTTAAAATAAAATTAGTTTATTAACGTAACCCTAACTTTTTGTTAATAAACTTTTGTTTTTTTAAAAAATTTTCTATCTTAGCATTCTACAATGATCAATAAACCTATGAAAAACTTAAAAAAAGGAGTTCTAACCGCTAGTGCCGTTATTGCGTTTGTGTTTTCAATGAGTGCACAAAAAAATTATTTTAAAGATGCCGAAAAAGCTTACGACACGCATCAGTATTTTAATGCTATCGAATTATATAAGCAAGCTTATAGTAAAACGAAGAAAGCAGATGCAAAAGCTAAAATTTTATTTAAAACTGCTGATTCTTACCACCAAATAAACGACCTTAAAGGTGCTGAAACCTACTATAATAAAGCAATTAAAGCAAAATACGCAGATCCAATCGTACTATTAAAATTAGCAGATTGCTTAAAAGCACAACAAAAATACCCTGAAGCCATTGTAGAATACAATAACTACAAAAAAGAAGCTCCAGATGATGTAAAAGGTGAAAACGGAGCGAAATCTTGTGAATTAGCACAACAATGGAAAGACGCAAAAAACACAGTTGAAACGCGCTTAAAAGTTGAGAATGTAGCATCGATTAACACCAAAGAATCTGATTTTGGCCCTGCTTTTTCAGATAAAAAATACACTACGTTAATGTTTACCTCAACACGTCAAGGAGCTTTAGGCACAATTGACCTTACTACTGGGCAAAATCACTCTGATTTATACGAAACAAAAATTGACAAAAACGGAAAATGGAGTACGCCAGCACCATTAGGAACAACATTAGTATCAAAAATGAATGAAGGTGGTGCTTATGTTTCTAAAAAAGGGGATTTAATGTTTGTAACACGTTGCCCTGAAGCGAAAAACAAACAATTAAAATGTCAGTTATATGTATGCAAGAAAAAAGGCCCAACTTGGGGAGAACCTGAATTATTGCCATTCTGTATCGATACTGTTTCATTCAGACACGCTGTCATTTCAAATGATGGAACAACATTGTATTTTGATTCAAGATTAGGTGGTGGATATGGTGAAAATGATATCTGGATGTGTACTTATAATTCAAAAAGTAAAGCCTGGGGAGAACCAGTAAACTGCGGGCCAAGCGTTAACACAGCAGGATTAGAAGGTTATCCGTATATTTCTGATGATAATAAAACGTTGTACTTCTCTTCAAACACGCATTTAGGAATGGGTGGATTAGATATTTTTAAAGCAGAAAAAGACGCCAATGGCAAATTTACAAAAGCACCAGAAAATTTAAAATCCCCAATGAACTCTGCTGGTGATGATTTTGGTATTGTATTTGAAGGAAAAAAAGTAAAAGGTTACTTCACTTCAAACCGTGAAGGCGGAAAAGGAAGTGATGATATCTATTCTTTTATATTGCCCCCATTATTTTTCAACTTAAATGGTAAAGTGGTAAGCACAGAAAACAATGAGCCCGTTCAAAATGCTTTAATCCGTTTAAAAGGGTCAAGTGGAGAAATGTTTGAATTTAAAACTCCTGCTGATGGAAAATACACCTTTAAATTAAAAGAAAATACATCTTATGAAGTTACTGTAGCAACAGATAAAAATACGGTTTCAAAATCTTTTGTATTAGGGTTTTTAGCTAACCAAGAAATGGGGAAACTAACAACAGTTGCAGAAAATGAATCAAAAGACTTTGTTAAAGATTTTGCCTTAACACCTGTTAAAGCAGAAATTAGATTCCCAGCTGTACTTTATGAATTAGGTAAAGCTGATTTAAAACCAGAATCTAAGGACTCATTAAACTTTTTATACCAAACGTTAATTGATAATCCAGGGATTGTAATTGAATTACAAGCTCATACAGATAGCCGTGGTGCGGATGATAAAAACCAAACGTTATCTGAAGCTCGTGCTCAATCTTGCGTTGATTATCTAGCCAACGAGAAAAAAGTTCCATTAGCTCGACTTATGTCGAAAGGTTGGGGTGAGAAAAAACTTTTAGTGAAAGATGCTGAAATTGATAAGGCTCCAACAAAAGAAGAAAAAGAGGCTTTACACCAAAGAAATCGTCGTACAGTGTTTCGTATTTTAAATTGGGATTATCAAGATCCAAATGCTCCAAAATCTAACAAACCGGTTTACAAACCGCAAGTTTCTGGAGAAGAAAACTCAGAAGAAGTTGAATAAATTTTAAATAAAAAACCTCTCAAATGAGAGGTTTTTTTTTGATAGTATATTGAGCAAAAAAAATGTTAATTATTTAATCCTATTCATAAATAACGTAATTTTACTTCATTAATAATTAACCTTTACGAACCGTGAGAGATATTGTTTGGACTATTATTGGCATATGGATTTTATGGAAAATCTTAAATGCCTTTAAAACAATGGGAACAGCTCATAAAAATAGTGCTTATAAACAGCAGGATTCTGGTGACACTTTCAGCCGAAAAAAAGAAGGAGAGATTACTGTTAATCACGTTAATGATAAACGTAAATCACCTATAGATCCAAAAAACACTGAATACGTTGATTACGAAGAAATAAAATAAAACAAGATGAAAATCAAAACCAATATTTTAATTGTATTAGTAGCCTCCTTTTTTTTGTTTGTTAAACAAGGTTTTGCACAAGAAGCTCCACCTGCATTTCGACCTCAGCCAAAAGCGGCTAACCCTTTTAACAACCTGCAAGAAAAACTATACTATGGAGGAAACGTTGGCGCTTGGTTCGGCTCAACAACCTATCTTAATATCTCTCCCATTGTGGGCGTAAAATTAAATGATCAATTTTCGGTTGGTATTGGCGCTATTTACAATTATTACAGCCAAACCTATGCCAATAAAAAATACACTACAACCATTTATGGAGGAAGTGCCTTCGCTAGGTATTTTATCTTCGAAAATGTATTCGCTCATGCAGGCTGGGATAGAATAAGTGTTCCAGATTACACCTCTAATATCATGAACCGTAGAACTTGGGTTGATAATCTATTAGTTGGTGGCGGCTATCGTGAATCTTTTTCAGATAATGGTTCTATTGTAGCGATGATACTCTATAACATCAATCAAACGCCCTTGTCTCCTTATCAAAACCCTATTATTCAAATCGGTTTTAATGTTGGCTTATAATCATCTTCCAAGGCCATGGCGAAACACAATGAAAAAGGAAAGTTAGGTGAAACTTACGCCATAGAGCACTTATTAAAAAATGGATACACCATTCTCCACACAAATTGGAGGCACAAGCACTTAGAAATTGACATCATTGCTCAATTCAACACTACCTTAGTTGTAGTGGAAGTAAAACTACGCTCATCAGACTCCTTTGGTGCACCTGAAGATTTTGTTTCTATAAAAAAACAGAAAAATACCATCAAAGCAACAAATGCTTTTATTGAAGAACATAATATCCATCTTGAAACACGATTCGATATTATTTCCATCATTCAAAACAATAATCAGTTTTCGTTAGAGCATTTCGTAGATGCTTATTATCCAACTTTAAAATAAAATTAGCAATAGATTAATGACTATATTATATCTTTTAATTATTTATTTTATTCGACTAATAATTAATTTAAGTAATATTGCTAACTTTAAAACGTTTAATAACGAATTTACCTTTTTTATTTCTAACATTAACTCATTAAAAAAACCATTTTGTAAAATCCAGTTTTATTGAACCAGCTTTTCAATAAATAGAAAACAAATCCGTTGCCTTTAAGTTAGATTACTATAAACAGTATAACATCACAAATTATGAAAAACGTCCTACTACTTTCTTTTTTTTTATACACTCTTACTATTTTATCGCAAACTAATAAATGTGATTGCGTTGTTAAATTGATAGGAAATAACTTAAAATTAGAAACAGTATTTAAACATAATGGGTATGAAGATTATTTTAAAATGAAACCAAAGGGGGATAGTAAAGTGAGTTATAATAAAATAATAAAAGATTCTGCGTCTTTTTGGTTTATTTTACCATATGTAAATGATACTAATTCAAAGAAAATTGTGAAAGTGAAAAAAATCTCTAGTTTATTATGCGTAAATATTTCATTTAATAACTTAGATAGCATCCCTATTTATGTTGAGCCTACAAAAGATGCCAAGATTATAAAATATCTGCACAAAGAAAAGAAACCACTATCTTCCGGAGAAAAGTCTATGGGGTATGAATTAAATGACCACTGGTTTAGCAGTTGTAAAAAGGACTGGGTAAAAATAATTAATATTGATGGAAATAACGGAAATAAGTATAGTGCAACAGGTTGGATAAAAAAGGAACATTATTTAAAACAATAATTTGGTTCATTATTTATTTCTTTCCAAATGTTAATTTAAAACCTCATTTTTTTTAATTAGTCCAACCGTTTATAGATAAAAAAAGCCTCTGAATAGAGGCTTTTTAAATACAACATAAAAGTTGCTTCATTATAAGTTATAACTAAAGGATTTGTTTCACTTTAACGCGCTGTCCTCTTTGCAATTGAGCATTTTGATTTAAATCATTCATCTTAGACAACTCTTTCACGCTGATGCCAAACTTTTTTGAGAGTCTGTAAAGTGTTTCACCTTTCTCAACTTTGTGATATTTGTATTTAGCATTGCTGCTTGAATTATCGGCTAATTTTTGTTTCCCATCAGAATGAATGGACGTATCTGTTTTAGAAGCTAAATTAGATGGAGCATCCTTAGGTGCGTCAGATTTAGAATCGCTATTAACAGGTGTTACAACTGGTACATTTTGCTTCACATACACAATTAATTTTTTTCCAGAACGTAGTCCTTTCTTTCCAATGTAATTCCACGATTTCAAATCTGCTACTGTTACACCGTACTTGCGAGCAATAGCACTTATTTTTTCTCCGTTCTTTACTGTATGAGTTTTTTGTATTTCTTTTACAGCAATCGCGCTTTCTTGAACTTCTAATTTTTGAGATTTAATAGCGGCATAAATTTCTAACTCATTACTCAAAAACATCCCAATTTTTGCTTTTGGAAGCGTTAAGGCATTTCCTCCTTCAGGAATCACATTTTTTCGATATTGTGGGTTAAAATAAATGACTTCCTCAACAGGCACATCTAGAGCAGCAGAAATCTGTTCAAAAGACATGCTTTCTTTTACAATCGCAGTATCTACTTCAAAATAGGTTTTGCGCGGCATAGAAGCGTAAATGTTATGCTCCACCGGATAATTCATCACATAGTTTGCTGCAATAAATGCTGGAACATACGCTTGTGTCTCTGTTGGTAAAAACGGTCTGATTTCCCAATACGTTTTCTTTCCGCCGCTTCTACGAATAGCCTTGCTGATAGTTCCAGGTCCGGCATTGTAAGCCGCTAATACCATTTGCCAATCTCCAAACATACTGTATAAACTCTTTAAATACTCTGCTGCCGCTTCCGTTGCCTTGTAAACATTAGAACGCTCGTCAATATAGGAATTAACCGTTAAGCCATACATTTTACCCGTTGGATACATAAACTGCCATAAGCCAGTAGCTCCGCATTTAGAGCGAGCATTTGGGTTTAATGCAGATTCAATAACAGCTAAGTGCTTTAATTCTAATGGAATATTGTGTCGATCGAAAACTTCTTCAAACATTGGATAGTACAATTGCGATAAGCCCATCATACGGCTCACCAACGTACGTTTTCTCATGGCGTATAACTCAATAAATCCTTTTACATGAGGATTGTATACCAAATCAAAAGGAGAATTAGCGTCCAACTTAGCTAAACGACTTTCATAAACAAAATCTTCAAATCGAGGAACACTATCTTCGGCGTATTTATACTTGTTTTGTTTTGGATAAATGGGCTTTGCCAGGGCTTTTTCCAATAATTTTTGGTTTGACAAACTATCTAACATGGCTGCCACTGGATTATCGGTAATTGTAAGCCCGTTTTGACCAAACAGAGTTACGCTTGCAAACAAAACAAACGTTAATAACGTTCTTTTGAATATGTTTTTTAAGAAGATTACCATGGCTTATGTTTTTAATTATAACGAAAGGTTTGTAAATCGTTACAATCCAATTTAGTTGTTAGACAATAATAAAAAATAATTCGCATAAATAAAAGTTAAAGAACTTTAATTTTTAACTTAGCGCTGTGAAAAACAAATCGATAGAAGAACCAAAGATGTATTTCGAAAGAAATACAATCGTCATTTTAGTTTTGGCAAGTTTAGCCATTACAGCAGATTATTTTGGCTACACCATACTTATACAACCAAATCCTTGGGGAATTTTTTTAGCCATACTTGGCTTGGCATTAACAATGCAAACGTTGTGGTTAATTTTAAATCCTTACACACTTGTGTATGATGATAAATTTGAAATCAAACAATCGTTTTTTTTAAATAAAGAATATTATTTTCTCGATATAAAATCGATTGAATTAATTCATCAAAAGATGATTATTACATATAATGATTTAGAGAAAGATGCATTACCACTATTTGGAATTAGAAACGCTCATAAAAAAACAATGTTTGAGCATTTAAAAAAACACATTGATTTAAATATGATTGGACGAGACTTTTAATTATGAAAAAAAAATTACTTCTATTTTCGATTCTTTTTCTTCCCACTTCCATTTGGTTGTTCCTAGAATTAAGCACCATCAATTCTAAAAAACTACCTTATTATGGTCCGAAATTATTGAATGGAGCAGACACTGTGTATTATACCGTAAACGCTAACTTTAATGAGTTTAAATCAAATCAAACGTTAAATACTTTAACGCTCGACACCAACAACTATCCCCTATTTGCAGTTAGTTTTATAAAGCAAACATATAAAAAGGATAATTATCGAATGGCAGGATTAAGTGAATACATTCAATTTAAAAAAGAAAAAATTTCAGAAATTCCTTTTGTGATTATAACAGAATGTAATGATTCAAATGATTGCTTTAGAGAGTTTGAATTGTTGCAAACAAAAACTCCATCCGTTAAAAATTATTATTGGCCAAGCTCGTCTTTTGATAGTTTAAACTATTCATACTTTATTGAAAAACCTTATTACGTTGACTATAGTTTTTTTGTTTTAGTGGATAGTAAGCGTCACATCCGCGGTTACTACGACGCACGCTATATTTCTGAAATAAAGAGACTGATTGAAGAATACCAGCACCTTCGATTAAAACACGAAAAGAAAAATTTAATTAATCAAAATAAAATTGAAAATAAATAATGAACTCCTATTTAAAATACCTTGTTTTCTCGCTAGTACTCTTTGCTTGTTCAGATAATAAAACTAATCAGGAAAAACTACTTCCTGTTTTTGGCGAAAAAAAAGTAGATAAGAAAGGCGATACACTATATCATTCTGTAAGCCCATTTTTATTTGTGAATCAATTCGGTGAAAACGTAACAGAAGAGACTGTAAAAGGTAAAATTTATGTGGCTGATTTTTTCTTTGCTACCTGCGAAAGCATTTGCCCAAAAATGAGTTCACAATTGGTTAATGTGCAACAAGCATTTTTAAAAGATAATGATGTTTTGATATTATCTCATACCGTAAACCCAATGCACGATAGCGTGGCTGTTTTGAAAAAATATGGCGAACGATTTGGCGCTCAAAAAAATAAATGGCATTTACTAACGGGTAATAAAAAAGAAATATACGACATGGCTCGTTTCAGCTACTTAGTCAATGCTTTAGAAGCTGATGGTTCGGCAGAAGGATTTTTACACAGTGAACTTTTTGTTTTGATCGATTCGAAAAAAAGAATTCGCGGTTTTTATGATGGCACTGATAGCGTTACTGTAGTTAAATTAATTTCAGACATTAAATTATTAAAAACAGAAATGCCGTTTTAATGCGTTACTATTTGCTATCTATATTAATACTAACTTGTCTTTTTTCTAAGTCAGAAACTATTCAAGCATCTCTCCTTTATTTAGATAGTTCGCAAACCGTTATATCAGAAGAAATCATTTCATTTGATTCAAAAAGACCAAATCCCATTTTTTTATTATTTAAAAAAAAACAACGGTTAAATAAACGTATAACCGCAGCCGTTTTATCGTTTCCTTTTCCGTTCGGTATCGTTGGCTTGCATCGCATCTATCTTGGCACAGATCCGCACGTCCCTGTTGCTTATATTGCTTCATTAGGTGGCATCTTCGGTTTACTTCCCTTAATGGATTTTATAGCCATTACCTTTGGGAACGATTTCGAAACATATCGAAATAACGGAAACGTATTTATGTGGATGAAAGATTAATACCATTTACACAAAGTATTTTAGTTTTAAATCCCTAACTCTAATTGCTTTGGTAATAATTGAAACGTCATTCGATGTAACGGCGTTGTTCCATAGGTCTTTATTGCTTCACGATGTTTCTTCGTTGGATAAGCCATGTTTTGTTCCCAACTGTAATGAGGGTAAATAATTGCTTGCTCTTTCATGTAATCATCTCTGTATGTTTTTGCTAAAATACTGGCAGCTGCAATACTTAAATATTTTGAATCGCCTTTAATGATGCATTGATGGCTAATTTTTTTATACGGTGTAAATCTATTTCCATCGATTAATAATAATTCAGGTTTAAACTTAAGCTTATCTATCGCCCGGTGCATGGCTAAAAAAGAAGCTTTCAAAATATTGATACGATCAATTTCGAGATTGTCTACAATGCCAATAGCCCAAGCCGTTGCTTTTTCTTCAATTTCAGGACGGAGTTCATAGCGATCTTTATCTGATAATTTTTTACTATCATCGAGCCATTTATTTTTATATGTTTTCGGCAAAACAACTGCACTAGCATATACAGGACCAGCTAAACAGCCTCTACCTGCTTCGTCACACCCGGCCTCAATTAATAGCTTATCGAAATACGATTTAAGCATGTAGCATTAAATTGATGCTAGACACTCTTTTATAGCATCGAAATTAGGTTGCTTACCAGCATCTTCTAACACTTCTTTATACTGTAAAATGCCGTTTTTGTCAATAACAAAAGCCGATCGCTTTGATACACCTAGCATTCCAAAAGCAAAGGTATCATACATCGTGTCGTAGTCTTTTGATGCAGTTTTGTTGAAATCAGATAGTAAGTCGAAATGATAATTTTGAGCTATTTTAAATTGTTCTAAGGCAAATAATGAATCTACTGAAATGCCTATTACTTCTGCATTTAAAGCAGTATACGTATTATAATTATCTCTGATACTGCACAATTCTGCTGTACAAACGCCCGTAAATGCAAGAGGGAAAAATAAAATTACGACGTTTTTTCCTTTATAATCCGTTAATGAGATTTCCTTTTTTTCAGTATTGAATAAAGTAAAATTTGGGGCTGCTTGTCCTATTATAGTTGACATGTGTTTATGGTTTTAAATGAGTTAGAAAAAATGAATTTAAATTTCTTTATTAATTATTTGTTAAACAATTTAAAAATTAAATGGTTTAAACAAAGTAAATGATAATTTTGCACAGTTAAATTATAAATCACTTAAAATAAAAAATAAAATGGCATTAGTAGGAAAAAAAGCACCAGCATTTACTGCAGCAGCAGTTTTAAATGGAGGAGAAATCGTTGAAAATTTCTCATTAGATCAATACATTGGAAAAAAACACGTTGTACTATTCTTTTATCCAAAAGATTTTACATTTGTTTGTCCAACAGAATTACATGCGTTTCAAGAAAGATTAGCAGACTTTGAAAGCAGAGGTTGTGCGGTTGTTGCCTGTAGCACTGATACAGAGCAAAGTCACTGGGGTTGGTTGCAAGTTGAGAAAAAAATGGGTGGAATTAAAGGAATTACTTATCCAATTGTTGCAGATACAACAAAAACTATTTCATTAAACTTTGATACATTATTTGGTGATTATGACGTTGATGATAATAGTGATTTAATCGCAACAGGTCCAATGATTGCATACCGAGGATTGTTTTTAATTGATAAAGCGGGTATTGTTCGTCACCAATTAATTAATGATTTACCATTAGGAAGAAACGTTGACGAAGCTATTCGTGTTGTGGATGCTCTACAATTTAATGAAGAAAATGGGGAAGTTTGTCCTGCAAACTGGAGTAAAGGAAAAGAAGGGATGAATGCAGATCACAATGGAGTGGCTGATTATTTATCTAAACACTAATTAATTTTTCAAACTTTAAAAAAGCGAAACCTAGGTTTCGCTTTTTTTATGCTTTAAACGGGTTCCGCCGGACCCAATCCGTTGGTTGCAAAAACTGCATAAACGGATTCAATATTAATTTCGATACAGCATTTTGTGGTTTTATATAACACAACAATTCATGAGGCTTTGCGCCAACCGTAGTTTTTATTTCTGAAGCCGTTCTTCCTAAATTTATTTTTGTTTTATTAATTCTGATCGCCTCTTCTATATAACTATGTAAGATAGTTTGATATAATTCAAATTCTTTATTGTGGTTATAATCAAATCCTATATAATGAGCTTCAAGTTCGTAGTTTAAATTAAAACCACTTGCAAACGATACTATAACATCATTCAAAAACCAAGCATCAATATAAAATTTATCCGGATATATCTTAATCACCTCACTAAAATATGTTTTTGAAAGCTGGACTAATTTAAACTTAGCTTGTGTAAATACCTGTACATACAAATCGTACAGTGAGTCATTGTATTTTAAAATCTCCTCAGCTGATAAACGCATTTTAGTGAGCGTAGAACTGGCTTTCATAATTCCTTTGGCACGATTTCGATATTTCTTGGAAAAAGAATGTATATACTCCGTAAAATTTGATATTCCTGATGGTAAATCAATAATCATATTAGGCTCTACATTAAAGTGCTTAAACTTCGTGCAGTACCAACAATCCTTATCACCAAAACCTTCTTCGTAAAAATCCTTTACAAGAATAGCCGATATTTTACCTCTCAATTTTTCGGCACGTGATACACAATTAATTATTTCTTCAATAATTCTGAAGGTTGTTTTTTTACTATTAATTCCCAAGTAAAAACCATGTTCTCCACTAATAAAATTATTCCCGCATGTTACTAAACGCATGATGGTTTCGTTGTGACTGTGTTTAATGTACTTTTGGAAGATGGATGTTTTTTTTTCCTGTAAGTCTGAAATCTGATTAGACATTAATTCCCCAAATAAGGCTGCTGAAAAATCATTAATTTGAAAATAAACAACGCCAATAGGCTTTAATCGATTATAAACAATAACATATCTAAATCGAAATGTATCCGTTTTTTGTTTATGTATCAGACTTAAATACTGAAAACTCAAAAAAGGATTATGGTCTTTTATAGCTTTATTCCAATCATCTAAAGGAATATTTTGAACGTCATCAAAACAAGAAAAAGAATAATTACCAAATAATTTTTTATAGGGCCGAAATACATTTTTTTTGGTAATCGAATCGCAAAATGAAAACATGAAAAATAAGTTATAAAAAATAGACGTTAAACTTCTCGATTTATGTTCTATTAAGATATAAAAATACAATAATTTATTTTATATTTGAGTGTATTACATGTTTTAATGCAATAAGTCTATGATTTACAATACTCAAAATACGATAGCCATTGATCAAGTTGGAATTGAAGAACGCGTGGCTCGATTTAATACCCGCAGCATAAAAAAAGAAAGTAAAGTTCAGGCATTAAAATTAGCGTTAAGTATGATTGATTTAACAACGCTAGAAGGAAAAGACACTGATGGAAAAGTAAAACAAATGTGCTACAAAGCACTTCATCCGCATGATGCATTACCAAACTTACCAACAACTGCAGCGGTATGCGTTTATCCAACCTTTGTAAAAACAGCTAAAGAAGCATTAAAAAATAGCGATGTAAAAGTCGCTTCAGTATCCACTGCATTTCCAAGTGGAAATTCTACACGACAAGTAAAATTATTAGACACGCAATTTGCACTTGATCATGGTGCAGACGAAATTGACATGGTAATTAGTCGTGGTCAGTTTTTAATTGGCAACTATACTTTTGTTTTTGATGAAATTGCAAGCATCAAAGAGCTTTGTAAAAAACACCATGCTCGTTTAAAAGTAATTTTTGAAACAGGCGAAATTTCTACACTTGATAACGTGAGAAAAATAAGTGATTTGGCTATGCATGCAGGAGCTGATTTTATAAAAACATCAACTGGAAAAATTGGTGTTGCCGCGACCATGCCCGTAACATTAGTGATGCTAGATGCTATTAAAGACTATTATCATAAAACCGGCATTATGGTTGGGATGAAGCCTGCTGGCGGAATTAGTAGTGCAAAAAGCGCCATTCAATATTTGGTGATGCTCCACGAAACTCTTGGTAATGCTTGGTTAACTAACACTTATTTTAGATTTGGGGCAAGTAGCTTAGCAAACGATATTGTGCTACAGCTAGAAAAAGAAATAAGAGGTGTTTACTTTAGTAAGGACTATATTTCAGTTGATTAAAATTCAAACTTATAGCCTATTCCTTTTATGGTTTTAATATAGTTATCGCCTAGTTTTTCACGCAGTTTTCGGATATGAACATCAATTGTTCTGTCACCTACAACAACTTCATCACCCCAAACTTGCTCTAGAATATATTCTCTTGTAAATACTTTACCAGGCTTGCTAGCTAAAAGTACCAATAACTTAAATTCTTTCTTAGGAAATGTGATTTCCGTCTCTCCTTTATATACGGCGTGTCTTTCTTTATCAATACGAATATCGCCTAAGCTTACCTGTTCGTCCTTCTTTTGATTTGGAGCAAATCTTCTTAGTAAAGCCTTGATTCTACTTGTAAATACACGAGGTTTGATTGGCTTTGTAATGTAATCGTCTGCCCCCACTTCAAAACCTGCAATTTGAGAATAATCTTCATTTCTAGCACTTAAAAAAGTAATCATAACGTCTTTTAAGCTTGGAATTAATCTAATTTCTCTACATGTATCAATACCGTCCATGTCAGGCATCATCACGTCTAAAACAATTAAATGGGGAACTTCTTTTTTTGCTATTTTTAAGGCGTCTCTGCCGTTTAAAGCAGTAAATACCTGATATCCTTCTTTATTTAAATTATAACTTAAAAAATCTAAAATATCTTGCTCGTCATCTACCAAGAGTATTTTTACAGCGCTGTTCTCAGAATTCATAATTTATAAATATAATCAAAAGTAAAGGTAATTGTTAAGGTTAAGGTTAAGCTAACATTAAGAAATATGTTTTATTTAAAATTAAAGGCTAAAATATAACGATTCCTTCATTTTTTGGTAAAAAAAATCCTCCTAATTTTTAAAATTAGGAGGATTTTATGACTAATTTGTTTTCTGAATTTTAATTAGAAATTCCAAAAAACTCGTTATAACTAACTTCTTTAGTTTCTAGCTTACAATTTGTTTTTAAAACGTCTAATACTTTTTTACTGTAGATTCCTTCAAAGATTTTTTGTGCCTCTTCTTGCTTTGCTAAAATAGAATCAGCGATTTTTGCAACTTCCGTTTCATCAGGAGATTGCCCATAACGAGCATATTGACTACGAACAAAATTTCCAGCTTCTGCTTTAGCTTCATCAATGCCAACTGTAATATTATTTCCTTTAATGATTTTATTCTCAATTAATTTCCACTTCATCGATGTAGCATAAGCAGGATACTCAGCTTCTAATTGTTCTTTTGTTAGGGGTTTTTCATTAACAGCCATTAACCAACGTTTTAAGAAATCATCTGGAAGTGCGATGTTTAATTTTTGAACTAACGTTTTTTCTACTCCTTCAACAAATTTACGATCCGTATCCTGAGTAAACATGATTGCTAACTCCGCTTTAATTTTATCTCTGAATTCAGCTTCTGAATTGATAACACAAGCACCATACAAACGATCGAATAATTCTTGGTTTAATTCAGCCTCTTCCATGCGCGCGATATTGCGAACCGTTAACTGTAAATTAGAATTAAACATTTCTGCCATTTCTTTATCAATGCCTAAAGAAATAGATTTGTCAACAGCAGAGTCGTACAATTCATTTGCATTAATAATAATTTTTGACTCTTTAGTTGCGCCAACTAATTTAGCTTTCGCTGCCTCATTTTTTAATCTATCAATGCCGATGCTTGTTGATTTAAAAATTCCACCAGCCACAATATTATTATCTGCATCTAATTCAACAATATCAATATAAAGTACATCCACTTCAGTTGCTACTTCTGGATTCGAAGGCTTTCCGTAATTACGTTTAACATCCTTTAAATATTTGTCTACAAGCTCATCGTCAATTTTAACCGTATTGTATTCAAATGTATGAGATTTATCAAGTGCCAATTCAAATTGAGGGCTTAATCCAACTTCATAATTAAAAGTCCATTCTTTTTGATTTTCAAAATCAATCACATTGTCTTCCTTTGGCATCGGATTACCAAGAATTTCGATGTTATTTTCTAAAATATACGATTGAAGGCTAGAATTCAATACTTTATTAACTTCTTCAACTAATATTCCTTTCCCGTATTGTTTTTTTATCAAACCAACAGGAACTTTACCCGCTCTAAAGCCAGGTAATGTTGCTTGTTTCTGAACTTTTTTAATCGCATTCTCAACTTTCGTTTCGTAATCAGCTGGCGATAAAGTAATGCTTAACTCTGCATTTAACGCATTAATGTCTTTTTTAGATATATTCATTTTTAAATAATTTTAAAATTTAATAAGGGCTATAAAAATACTGATTTTTAAGAAAGAATCAACGGTTTTTTGGAAAATTTTAGGGCTAATTTGGTCTCTAAATGGCTTAGGTTATTTACACCAACTTTGTGAAAAACTAATTTGCTATGGTACCTTTTCAGCAGAAAGAATTGCGCACCTTGTGTATTATTCGTTAAATCATGCACAAGCCGATTCATACACTCGCATTTATCATTGCAACAAGCTTTGTGCTTATTGCTATAGCGCTTATTATCCCAGATAATGGCATAGCAATTTCCGAAAGCGTTTGCATTAAATTTCCAAGCTTTCACTCTTTATTTTCATCTCAATCACCACAAAAAAAAGACATTACTACAATTATTGCCTTAGCGGATAGTGTTGAACATAATGCAACACCAAAGGTAGATACTTTGTTAAATGACAAGAAAGAGCCAGTTATAAAATTAAACACTAGTATACAATACAAAGATGAATCGCGACAATCTCTCAGTCAATTTTTTAATGCCTTGCAAAACATTTCCAACGAAGCAAATAGTATTCGCATATTACATTATGGTGATTCGCAAATTGAAGGAGATAGAATAAGTGATTATCTGCGAATGAAACTGCAGGATCAATTTGGAGGAGCTGGCCCTGGCTTAATATCATTCATGCCTGTTGCACCAAGCGTCATTAATAAACTATCATGGAGCGAAAATTGGGACAGATACCCCGTTTTTATAGGAAAAGATAAACGTGTAAAACATTCTAGCTTTGGTATTTTAGCGCACATGACACGCTTTTCAAAATACATCGAATTACAAGATACAACTCAACATAAATCAGCATGGATAAAAATGACAACGAGTAAAAATGGTGGTATGCAAGCCGCATCGTATCAAACCATAAAATTATTTTACGGAGGAGCCAAAACAAAAACGCAAATTGATTTTTACGAAAATGGCGTTTTAAACAACTCTGATTCTTTATCAGCAGGTGGCTACTTCAATGTCAAAGAATATCATTTAAATCAAAAGCCATCATTACAAGAATTTAAATTCAAAGGTAAAGATAGTCCAGATTTTTACGGCGTTTCTTTAGAAGGAGAAAAAGGTGTTATGGTTGATAACATAGGTTTAAGAGGTAGCTCTGGAACTTTTTTTAACCAAATAAATTTTAATCAACTTCAACAGTTTTACGCTTACCTAAACACTAAATTGATCATTCTTCAATTTGGGGGAAATACATTGCCATATATTTCAACTCCTGAACAAACCATTCAATATGGTAGGTATCTCAAAGCCCAAATATTAACCATTAAAAAACTAGCTCCACAAGCATCACTCTTAATCATTGGCCCAGCAGATATGAGCGTAAAAGTTGGCACCTCATACGAAACACATCCTCAATTAGAAGATTTACGTGATGCCATTAAAGAAACAGCCTTTGAAACGGATTGTGCTTTTTTTGATTTATACAATTGCATGGGTGGAAAAAATAGTATGGTTAGTTGGGTTGATGCTGGTATCGGCGCCAAAGATTATATTCACTTTAGTGCTGGTGGCGCACGAAAAATTGCAGTATTGTTATACACATCGTTAATTAATGACTATTCGAATTACACACAATTAAAAAAGACACTTTAAATACATGATTAAAAATAGTCATTCACGCATATTACTTTTTTTGCGTTACTTAACTCTTATGCTAATTACAACTAATCTTGTTCATGCTCAACAGTATCCGTTTATAAACCAACAAGCAAGCGTTTTACATTTAAGTAAAGATAGTAGTGCGTTCATGAATTTTTATAAAAAAATAGATGAACTAAAAACTGGACATCGAAATAAAGTAAGCATTGTTCATTTTGGTGGATCACATATTCAAGCTGGATTTTGGACAGAAGTACTGATGGATGGATTTCAAAAGATGGGAAATTTTAAAGGTGGTGGCACATTCATTTTTCCATTTAAAATTGTAAAAACAAACAACCCTTCGTTTTTTAAATCATTTACAACTGGGCAATGGATTCGGAAACGAAATGCCCTATCAAAAGAAATGTGTGATAACCTTGGAATGGCTGGAATAGCTGGAATTACAAACGATTCAGAAAACACATTTGGTTTTAAATTACTGCCAAACAACCACCACCAAACATTTAACTCGTTGAGAGTTTACCATAACTTTAACCCAAGTTTTGAATTTTCTATAACAGAGCAAGTAGGTTTGCACTTCACACGCAAGGATGATAAGGCAAAAAGCTATACCGAATTTATATTCGAATCATACATAGATTCCATAAACTTTAAACTCATTAAAAAAGATACCTTAATCCGTGATTTTATGTTACGTGGATTTAGTATCGAAAATTCAAATCCAGGATTTTACTATGCCTCTATTGGAGTAAATGGAGCGAGTACATCATCCTACCTAAAATGTCAAGAATTTGTCAATGAGCTATCTGGCTTACCTCCAGATTTAGTTATTTTTTCTTTGGGAGTCAACGATACACATGCGCCAAATTTTTCGAAACAACAATTCATTGCTAATTATGATAGCCTAATCACATTAGTAAAATTGGCATCTCCCAACTGTGTGTTTTTATTTACAACAGTAACGGATAATTACATGACAAGGAAAGCATCCAATAAAAGGCCCATAAAAGCACAAGAAGCTATGTTTGAACTCATGGAAAAACATCATGCCGCTGTATATGATTTATACGAAGTGATGGGTGGTTATAAATCTATCAGTAAGTGGTATAAAGCGGGGATTGCAGCCAAAGATAAAGTTCACTTCAATGGAAAGGGTTATACACTTCTAGCAAACCTCATGTTCGATGCTATTTACAAGAGTTACCAATATAATACGAAAATAAAATAAACGCGTTATTGATTGTATGAATTATGCTAAATTCAATTATTGACTTTTTAAAACCTTATCTTCTTTATACGAAAGGAGAACCCATTTTATTTACCCAACTTTATTTTTGGGGGTTCTTTGGTATTGTACTAGCACTCTATACGTTAGTCTACAAAAAAAACACATGGCGTACCTTTTATTTACTACTCATCAGTTTTTTCTTTTACTACAAAACGAGTGGTGTTTTCTTACTGCTCATGATTTTTACTATTATCAGCGATTACAATTGGGGGAAACTTATTTATAAAAGTCAATCCGAATCACACAAAAAAATATACCTCACATTCAGCCTTGTTTTAAACCTAACTTTATTGTGTTATTTTAAATATGCTTACTTCTTTACCGAGAGCATCAATCAATTAGCTGGAACTGACATCTCATTTTTTAATTACTTCTCCCAATTTAGTAATACATATCTGGGGACAAAAGACCCTGTGGATAAATTAATTTTACCTGTGGGCGTTTCATTTTTTACATTTCAATCCATTTCTTACACAATCGATATGTATAGGAGAAAGGTAACTCCTGTAAACTCTATTTTTGATTACGGATTTTTTGTTTGCTTCTTTCCTCATCTTGTAGCGGGGCCAATTGTCAAAGCAAATGAATTTTTATACCAAATTTACGAGCCCTATAATTTAAAAAGGAAAGAATTTGGTTTAGCTATTTTTTGGATATTAAACGGACTTGCCAAAAAAATGATGGCCGATTACATCGCTATTAATTTTATTGATAGAATTTTTGACAACCCAAATTATTATTCGGGTGTTGAAACGATGTTTGGTATTTTTGGCTACTCTCTACAAATTTATGCAGACTTTAGTGGATACACAGATATTGCCATAGGAATCGCTTTACTGTTAGGATATCGCTTAAAAACAAACTTCAAATCACCTTACAAAGCTCAAGACGTGAGTGAGTTTTGGAAACGCTGGCACATCTCTCTTTCTACTTGGCTCAAAGATTATTTATACATCCCACTCGGCGGAAATAAAAAAGGAAGCATTGGATCCTATCTATGCATAGCATTTTTATCATTTGTACTCGTTTTACTGACTGGAAAGATATGGCTGTTATATGTTCTTCTCTTTACAGCGTTATTACTAGTTATTCTTGCTTTCTCATTTCCAAAAATCAAACAAAGCATCAACACGAACATTAATTTATTAGTAACGATGTTACTTGGTGGTTTTTGGCATGGCAGTTCGTGGCTATTTATCATCTGGGGAGGATTAAATGGCTTAGGTTTAATTGTACATAAGCTATGGCAGCGCTATTCCCCGTTTAAAAACACACAATCTTTCCTCGTAAAAGGAATTTTAGTAATGGTAACATTAACTTTTATTAGTTTCACGAGAATATTTTTTAGAAGTAATAGTTTGGAAACCGTTAGTAATATCTTTGATAGATTACAAAACCATTTTGGAGCAAACTTACTGCTTGATGTTATAAAAGGATATTGGATTGTGTTTTTAATTATGTTTACTGGATATCTCATTCATTGGATTCCAGAACGCATAAAAGAAAATTACAGAACACGGTTCGCTGAACTTCCATTGCCGATAATGGCATTTGTATCTGTCGTGTCAATCATTTGTATTTATCAATTAATGAGTGGTGAAATGCAACCCTTCATTTATTTTCAGTTCTAAAACTACCACTCGGCAGGACCAAATCTTTTTGTAAGTTCATGATTAGGCATCAAAACATAAAAAAGCTGATCAAACCACAACATCAATTTAAACGCGTAAGTAGGTGAATTTAGTTTTTCGCCGATTTTGTCTGTGTTCTTTAAAGTAAATCTATATCCAATGTCAGTTCCAAGCCCAAACCACTGCGTTAATTTGAACTGAACAGAAACGCCAGGCTCGTAAAGTAATAAAAAATGTTTTTCTGTTTGAATCTTCTTCCTATTGTCTAAATGTTCAAACCAAGCCAAGCCAGTACCTAGCTGCAGTGGCACACTTAACTGCCAATGCTTTGTTTTATGAAAAACAAAATCTGTGTAAAACGCCACATAACCAAATTTTAAATAATTACTAACGATTTCTTTGTTTCCTAATGCATTCGTTATTTCTAATTTATCACTAACTCCAGAATCTAACCAACTATAACCAATGCCCGCTTTTAATTTTTTTTGAAATACTAAGCCTAAACGAACACCGCTGACTTTCACTAACTCGTTTCTCAAAAAAGAATGACGGGATTCTAAACGAATATCGATACTCGGCTTTTTTTTAGTAGCCGATTTTATAGAATCTAAAAATTGCGCTTGAGTTACCGAAGCACAAAAGATTAAAAAAAATATGTAGAGGTATTTCACAGCATAAAAATAAACTAGATTTTTAAATGTTAGCATACTTACATTGGAATTGTATTAACAAAAATCAAATAGTATTTTTGTAGTAAATGAGTCAATTACATTCTTTTCTAGACACTCCCATTGGATACCTTAAAGGTATTGGTCCTTTACGTGCCGAGGGTTTACAAAAAGAACTACATATCTTTTCTTATAAAGATTTAATGACGCATTATCCATTTCGATACGTTGATAAAACAAAGTTTTATAACATCAACGAAGTGAATGAAGATGGCGCCTCATACCAACTGAAAGGATTTATTGAAAGCATGGAAACCCTTGGCGATAAACGCAGTAAACGGTTAGTTGTGAAATTTAGAGATAGAACAGGCGTTATTGAATTAGTTTGGTTTCAAGGACATAAATGGATGTCAGAAAAATTAAAACTTCAAACAGAATATATTGTATACGGTAAAGCAACACAGTTTAATTACAAGTTTAATATATCTCATCCCGATATTGAACTAGTTTCTGAAGAAATTATAAAGCAGCAATCTGCTTTTCAATCTGTATATCATAGTACCGAAAAATTAAAAAACAAAAATTTAGATAGCGACGGAATTAGAAAAGCACAGAGGGTCTTAAATCAGCAACTCAACGAACACATCCTTCCTGAAACGCTTACGCCAAGTATTATTTCTGACTTTAATTTTATTTCTAAATACCACGCTTTAAAACAAATTCATTTTCCGGATTCAAAAGAACTTTTAGAAAAAGCAACCTATCGTTTAAAATTTGAAGAGTTGTTTTATAACCAATTAAAACTACTTCGATCAAATACACTGAGGCAAGAAGCCATCAGAGGTTTTGTATTTAATAAAGTAGGTGATGTGTTTAATTCTTTTTATAAAGACCATCTACCTTTTGAATTAACCAATGCACAAAAAAGAGTGGTTAAAGAAATACGCATTGACATGGGTTCGGGCAAGCAAATGAGCCGATTAGTGCAAGGTGATGTGGGAAGTGGGAAAACGTTAGTAGCTTTATTAAGCATGTTGTTAGCCATCGATAATGGCTTTCAAGCTTGTTTAATGGCGCCTACCGAAATATTAGCAAAACAACATTTTGAAACCATATCAGAATTAGTAAAACCATTGCACTTACATGTTGCATTGCTCACAGGATCTTCTAAAACGAAAGAACGACGCGTCTTACATCAATCTTTAGAAACTGGAGAAATTCATATATTGATTGGCACACATGCATTGATTGAAGATACCGTTGTTTTTAAAAATTTAGGTTTGGTTGTGATTGATGAACAACATCGGTTTGGTGTGGCGCAACGTGGAAAAATGCATAAAAAAAATGTGCAACCTCCGCACGTATTAATTATGACTGCAACACCTATTCCGCGCACGCTGGCCATGACGCTTTACGGCGACTTAGATACATCGATTATAGATGAATTGCCGCCAGGCAGAAAACCAATTACCACGATGCATTTTATGGAAAGCCAACGCTTACGTTTAATTGGATTCATGAAAGAACAAATTGCACTAGGCCGACAAGTTTATGTGGTGTATCCATTAATACAAGAAAGTGAAAAACTTGATTTTCAAAATTTACAACATGGTTACGATTGTTTGGTAGATGATTTTAAACCACCTCAATATCAAATTAGTATTGTTCATGGCAAACTCAAACCACAAGAAAAAGAACTTGAAATGCAGAGGTTTATTAATAAACAAACGCAAATCATGGTTGCTACAACGGTGATTGAAGTGGGTGTAAATATTCCAAATGCAAGTGTGATGGTTATTGAAAGTGCCGAACGATTTGGTTTAGCACAACTCCATCAATTACGTGGACGTGTTGGAAGAGGATCCGACCAATCGTATTGTGTGTTAATGACGTCTTACAAATTAGGGGCAGATAGCAAACTCCGCATGGAAACGATGGTAAGATCAAATGATGGATTTGAAATTAGTGAAGTAGATTTAAGATTGCGTGGACCTGGCGATTTAGATGGTACACAACAAAGTGGTGTACTCGATTTTAAAATTGCAGATTTAGTACACGACGGACAACTATTACAATTAGCTCGCTCTACAGCACAAGCTATTTTAAATGAAGATGAACAGTTAACGATACCCGAAAATCAATTATTAGTGCGACAGTTAGCAGCGCAAGCACAAAGTAAAAGTTCGTGGAGTAAAATTGGATAAGGTAGAGTAACATAAAAACTAAAACATGAGAACAGAAAAAAAGAAACAAGTTAAAATAAAACCAAAGTTTAATTTAAAAGGCATTCCTGCACCTTACAAATGGATTGCTGAAATTGCCATAACACATGCAAGCACACAAACACAATGTGAAGAATTATTTTTAGTTGGGGTGAAAGTACTTGACGAACAAGCTGAAACAATACATGCAGACGATTTAAAGAAAACAGAAAAAGATTTAGTCGTTCAAGCTATTTTACAAAAAGTAGAATTGAGTAAAGAGAATATTTAAACTAAATCAAATAAATTATTCACGCCCATATAACGGTTTACCGTGAATCCTTCAGCAAAATCAACGTTGATAGACCTGCCAAATAATCTGGCTTTTGCGTTGATGTAATCTATAAAGTTTTTACTCGAAATAGGTGTTTGTGGCTCTTTAGAATTTGGATCAAAAAACTGAGACGAATACGCCATAATTGATTCCATTTTTTTATCGTTATAAGCGGTAACATCAATAACAAAATCAGGTGCAATGAAATTGTCTTGTATGTAATGATACACGGCTTTTGGTCGCCAAGGTTTTTGTGTAGCATTATTTTCTTTGGTTTCTACTTTCAGCAAGCCACTGTAAAAACAAGCATCGGTTGTTAATTTAGCGGCTCTGCCATGATCGGGATGCCTATCACTGATGGCATTACATAAAATAAGTTCTGGTTGGTATTTTCTTATGACTTCAATAATCAAGCGCTGATTTGTTTCGTTGTTTTCAAAAAAACCATCTGCCATGTTTAATTGTTCGCGCACCGAAACACCTAAAATACTGGCTGCACGCATGGCCTCTTGTGATCTAATTGTTGCGTTTCCACGCGTACCAAGTTCGCCAAGCGTCAGGTCTAATATGCCAACTGTTTTTCCAAGTTCAATATGCTTTAAAATAGTTCCTGCACATGATAATTCTACGTCGTCAGGATGAACACCTATTGCTAATATATCTAATTTCATATTTACTTTTTTAATCCGTTATATAATGCTATGATTTCGTTGACAAAAATAGACCATTCGTATTTTTGTTTTTCTTGTTTCATACCTTCAGTAAAGGCCTGTTCTTTATTATTCTCAAAATAATCTTCTAAACTCGATGCAATGGCTTGAGGATTTGGTTCAACCACATAACCCGCCACATTGTGCGGAATAATTTCGCCTAAGCCGCCAACGTTAGTAACCAAAGTAGGCACTTCAAAATGAAATGACACTTGCGTCACACCACTTTGCGTAGCCGAGCGATAAGGCAAAGCAACAATATCCGCAGCCGAAAAATAATACTTCACATCTTCGTTCGGAATAAATTGATTTAATAATATAATCTGTTCCTCCAATTTGTATTTTGAAATTAAATCGAAGTACGGCTGTTTATCTTCATAAAACTCACCAGCAATAAGTAATTTATTATGTGGGTTTGCTTTCAGTAGTGAAAATGCTTCTATTAATAAATCTAAGCCTTTGTATTTTCGTATTAAACCAAAAAACAAAATAACGCGATCGTCTTGTTTTAAGTTTAACTTCAATCGTGCTTCTTGTTTCGGGATTTTATCTCCAAAAGCTGTATAAAGTGGGTGTAATAAATATTTTTTATGCGATGTGTTGGTGAATTTTTCCAAATCGTTCATCACTGCTTTACTCATCGTAACAAAAGCATCACAACCTTTGATAAAATAAGACGCTAATTGTTTATCCCCTAAACGCTTTTCGTGCGGAATCACATTATCAGTAATAGCTAGCACTTTGATGTTTTGTTTTTTTACTAAACGAGCAATCGTTCCCAATGCTGGGCCCATAAAAGGAATCCAAAATCTAAAAATAATAAAATCAGGTTTTTGTTTTTTTATAAACGAAGCCGTTTTAAACCACGATAGTGGATTGACAGAATTAATAAGAGTATGAATCGTGATGTTTTTTGGAGCAGTTCCGTTAACATGATATTGCGTGCTACCTGGAAATAAAAAATTAGGGTATTGCAAACTATACGAAATGATTTCGCACTGATGTCCTTCTTTATTCAAAGCCTCGCAAAACAATTCATCGAAGCTTGCTAAGCCTCCACGTAATGGAAATGCAGGACCTATGATAAACACTTTTGCCATTCTCTCTTATTTCTTTCCTACAACTAATTCAATTAAATCTTTTTCTTGAAAATACCTATTTGCTAAATCCTTAATGTCTTGAGGCGTGATGGTTTTAACTGCATTAAAATACGTTTCAAAATAGCTATAATCTAAATCAAATTCCCAAATCGCTTTAAATTTATCTGCTAATGCATAAGGGCCGTCAACACTTCTTAAAAATTGTCCTAGCACATAATTTCTAACTGTCTCGAGCTCTTCCTCATCTACAAGTTCAGTGCGTAATGTATGTAGTTCTTTATAAATTTCGGTTAATGTTTGGTTAGTTACATCAGCCCCAACTTCTGTTGATATAAAAAAATAACCAGCATTGACTAACGACGATAATCCAGAACCAATACCATACGTATACCCTTTATCTTCACGAATATTAGCCATTAAACGAGACCCAAAATAGCCGCCTAAAATGGTATTTAAAACTTGAAATTTAAAATAATCAGGGTGCGTTTTGTTAAATAATAGGCGACCAACTCTAATAGCAGATTGAATAGCATCTGGTCTTTCAATAAAATGTTTTTGAACTTGTGTCGGGTTGATGTGAACTTCTGGCTTACTTATATCGCAAACGGTTCCCCAAGTTGTTTTTCCAAAATAACGATTTAAAGTCTCAATTAAATTATCGTCGAGTTTCCCAGATGCAATAATTGTGCAGTTCCCAGAGTGATAGTGCTCTTTATAAAACTGAACGACTGTTTCTAACGTAATGTTATCAAAGTCTTCTGTTTTAACCGAAACACCATACGGATGTTTTTCGCCAAACATTAATTCTGTATAACGTCTTCTCGCTAACACATTTACTTTCTCTGAATTTACTAAATGCTTTTGCTGTTTGTTTGACATATAAATATCAAACTCATCTTTTGGGAAAGTAGGATGTTTAATAATTTCCTCAACATAGTGTAAACTTTTATCAACGTATTTATTGAGGCTAAATAAAGCCAACGTTGCATAATCTTGATCAACGGCACATTCAAAAAAAGATCCAAAAAAATCAATATTATCAGAGATTTGATTCGCTGTATAATTTTTAGTTCCGGTTTCTAAAAGATTATTCGCTGCCGAAGCAACCAAGGGCTGTTTTTGGTAATACATGCCCGCTTTAAAAATAAATTCAATTTTAGTTAGTTCTTGCGAGCCACTATTGAGTGTATATACCTTAATGCCATTATCTAATATGTCCTGCTTCGCTCTTGTAATATCAATTTTATCAATTGTTTTAAATGCAGGCGCTTGTTTTCGATTTAAGTTCATAGGCATAAATTTAATCAGAAATTTGAGTTATACCAAGACCACATGGAGAATAGTCTAATTAATTTTTTTGAAAGTGAAGTTCATAAAACACAGGTGTCATGCTGAACTTGATTCAGCATCTCGGTTATAAAACTTTACTATTACAAATAGATTGAATTGAGTTCAAGGTGAGAACAACACAAAAAAATTGACTTTTAATTACAGCCTATTTTTCAACTGAAGCAACTCTTGTTTGATTTGCTTCAACTTAGCAACAACTTCAGCATTTTTTTGATCGCTTTCTTTTAATCCACCTTTGAGTTTATCTTTAGCGCCTTGAAGTGTGTAACCTTTTTCTTTTACAAAATGAAATATCAACTTGAAGTTTTCTATGTCCTTTTTTGTAAAAAGGCGATTTCCTTTTTTATTTTTTGAAGGCGTGATGATGTCAAATTCTTTTTCCCAAAAACGAATCAACGAAGTATTTACATCAAACATATCAGCGACTTCGCCAATCGGATAAAACAATTTTTCTGTTTCTTTTTCAAGTAATGCCATTAATCAAATATAATTAAGAAAATGAACAACGGTAGTTCTGTTTTTCAACAAAAAACCCACCAATTAACATTTTGGTTTATCATTTTATAAAAAATGAATGGCGCTTTATTTAAGGATCTCCTCATTTACTTCTTTGTTCTTAAACAATGGCTTGCCCTGCAATGCTTGTAAAAGAGTGATTACAGCTAAGGCGCCATATAACAAAGATACAATGACTGTTGCTTTCGTGTTTTTTAATACATAAAATGAAAGGAGTGGTAATACTTGTAGAGCATGCATGCCGATAAAATGAGCTATTCTCGGGTCACCAAATTTTGTGCTCCAATTTAAAAACGGTATCCCTTCACCGCCATCAGCACCCCCAATTGTATGAGACAAACGAGACCCCATCACAAAACCTTCAAACGAAAAAATGACAAAAATTAAAATGCCTAAACGAATTGACCACACATAATAATTTGGTAGTGTAGGAAATTCATTGGTAAAAAAAAGAAAACCAACATATGCCGCATAAACGGTAACCAAAGTAGCTGCTAATGCCATTAATCCATACAACGCAGAATAAACCGGTGTACTTACATTATAATGCGATAATTGGCCTTTGCCAGCTTGTAAGGCAATATATATAATTTCAAATCCCAATAAAATAATAACTGTCCAATTAAAAAATCGAATATTAAAGTCTGGTAAATAAAAACAATACCAAGCCATAGCCCAGGCAAATAAAAATGTTGAAAAAGCAAACTTAAATGGTTTATACCAGGCGTTTACATTATACACTTGAGTATGAGAAAATTTTACTAAAACCAAACAAATGATTGAAAATAATAAACAGATGATTCCATAATAAAACAGCGCTTCGTTTCTTGATTTTAAGTTATGTAAAAAATCCATCATAGTTAGTATTTTAAATTTCTGCAAAATTCAACACATTACATGACAAATTTTTCAATTTCTTAAAAACAATTATTTAGTAAACAATTCATCATCACTTTGACAAGTCATACATTTTGGCCCTAAGCGAGGATTAACCGTCAACTCTTCTGCTATTAAACTTTTTGTTTTTTTATCGTATTTTAAAATCATTTTCACTTCCGATTTAATAGTTAAACCAGACCTTACCGAAGCATTCCAAACCATGTCTTTAACAGCAGCTTCAACTAGCTTATTTAATTCATCGTTATCGCCAAGAGCAACTATTTTTTTAATGGTGCCATCTACATTCAATTGTAATTTTAAATCCACGTCATCCCTTTTCATTTTTTTTGTAATCGCCACGTTCTCTCTTAAAAAATCGTTTAAATCATTCTCACCATTTCCATAACAAGCAGTACGACAAGCCTTAGGATCTTTTGCTTTACGTGGCTTTCCATTCGGTAATGGGGCTTTGCTTTTCGTGTCACTAACCACTTCTGCATTTTCATTATTTACAGGTGTTATAACTTCAACTTCTTTTTTCGGCTCTTCTGTTTTTACAAGCTCAACAGGTTTTACTTCCTCTACTTTTGCTACAACTTCTTTGACCTTTTTTGGTTCTTCTTTCTTTGCAACTTCAGCCACTTTTTTTGTCTCTTCTTTTATAATTTCCTTCTTAGGTTCAATAACCTTTGGCGTTTCTGTTTTAACGACTTCAGCAACTTTTTTCGGCTCTTCCTTTTTTACAATCTCAACAGGTTTTACTTCCTCTACTTTTGCTACAACTTCTTTGACCTTTTTTGGCTCTACAAACTTTACTGATTCAATATCCTTTTTGGGTTCAACTGGTTTAGGCGTTTCCGTTTTAACAACTTCCACCTCTTTTTTAGGCTCTTCTTTTACAATCTCTTTTTTTGGTTCAACAACTTTCGGCACTTCAGATTTCACTACTTGAGCAACTTTCTTAGGTTCTTCTTTTACAATGTCTTTTTGAGTTTCAGCTGGCTTTGCGATTTCCGTTTTCGCTACTTCCACTTCTTTTTTTGGCTGACTTCCAGCCTTTGGTGTATAATAAATGTAAAAGCCTTGCACTTCCTTATAACTAGGGCTTGCTGCATCTTGACTGCATTGGCAAATATTTTTATAGGTTGTGGTTGTTTGAAAAAATTCTGGATAGGTGGGCATTAAATTCTCCCAACGCTCTTGATTATACGACTCGCGATTCTCGATTTCTGAAGTTGAACTTTCAGAAAAAACTAGGACTATTTGTTGAATAGCAAATGATTTGATAGAGTCGCCGGATGATGTTGCTTTTACTGGCTCTGTGCCTCTTTTAGACCGAATAAATACGTAATTACTGTTACTTGACTTGTACGGGGTTGTAGTTGAATCCATACCAAAGTTAAGATCATAAAAAGAAGGCTCTTGACCAAAAACTAAGTTACTAGATATAATGAGTGAGATTACAAAAAAAGCTTTTAATGATTTCATACGTTTCGTTTTTTTAATTCAGTCGTAAAAATTACATAATTCATTTTATTAAAAAAAATTTTTTTACCCTAATAGCTATTTCCCCATTTGCTAAATAACTCATGTCGTTCAGCACCATAAAGAGTAAAAGTTTGTTTTACACCCAAACATGGCGACTAAATATGAAACACAATAAATAAAAAACTATTACGTTATGAGTATTATTAACCACATAAATTACTCTATGCAAAAAACTTTTACTCTTGTTTATTCTACTTTAAAATCTACTAAAAACAAGCAACAAGCCGCTAAGCATGTTGTCGATTATGAGCCTTCAGACTCTGCTATTCAAAACATCCTTAATTACTCAAAGTCTTTAACAATTAATCCATCAAAAGCAATTGGGTTTATTGAAATTATTGCAAGCTAAACTATAATACGAGTCTGTTTCCTGCATAATACAGGTACTTTCTGTAAAAACTCTTTGAATACGCATAATTTAATTTGTGTAGTGCCGATATTCCCTTATTTTTGTGTTCTACATTATTTAACGACAATGGCTCAATTCGAATTAACAATGCCTAAAATGGGCGAGAGTGTTGCAGAAGCAACTATAATTAAATGGACTAAAAACGAAGGCGATTCAATTAAAATTGATGAAACCGTTTTAGAAATTGCTACAGATAAAGTAGACTCTGAAATTCCATCACCATTTGAAGGAACGCTTATAAAAAAATTATTTAACGAAAATGACGTTGTTCAAGTAGGTGCTGTTATTGCTATAATATCATCTGATGCAAATGCGTCAGTTGCAGAAACTCCTAAAACAGTAGCGCCATCTCAACAAACAGCATCTACCCCTCCTCCTTTTTCTGTGGTTGAAACTCCCGCAGTTGATTTTTCAAACTCAGATAAATTCTATTCTCCATTAGTAAAAAGTATTGCTAAAGAAGAAGGTATTTCTTTAACAGAACTGGATTTGATAAAAGGAACAGGCCAAGAGGGTCGTGTTACAAAAGCTGATATTTTAGCATATTTACCAAATAGAAATAAACAAACAACAACCCCTGTTGCTGAAGAAATTAAAGTTGCTACTCCTACAGCATCTGTTTCTAAATCAACAGTAGGTGTTCCTGATCATACGGTTTTAGTGCAAAGACCAGCTGTATCTGTTGGTGGAGGAGACGAAATTATTGAGATGGATCGTATGCGTAAAATCATTGCCGATAACATGGTAATGAGTAAGCATGTTTCTCCACATGTAACTTCTTTTGTAGAAGCAGACGTTACTAATTTAGTTCAATGGAGAGATCGTGTTAAAAAAGATTTTGAAAAAAGAGAAGGAGAAAAAATTACGTTTACTCCATTATTCATTGAATGCGTAGCAAAAGCTATCAAAGATTTTCCAATGATAAATGTTTCTGTTGATCAAACAGGAACAAAAATTATTAAACGTAAAAATATAAATATTGGTATGGCGGCAGCTTTACCAACAGGCAATTTAATTGTGCCAGTTATTAAAAACGCGGATCAAAAAAACTTAGTAGGTATTACCAAAAACGTAAATGATTTAGCAATACGAGCTCGTGCAAACAAATTAACCCCAGATGAAATTCAAGGAGGCACATTTACTCTAACAAATGTTGGAGGCTTTGGAAATGTAATGGGAACCCCAATCATTTTACAACCTCAAGTTGCGATTTTAGCAGTTGGAACCATAAAGAAAAAACCGGCGGTTATTGAAACGCCGCAAGGTGACGTTATTGCCATCCGACATTTTATGTTCTTATCCTTATCATACGATCATAGAGTTGTTGACGGCTCATTAGGCGGTAGTTTCTTACGAAAAGTAGCCGATTATATGGAAAACTGGGATATAACCCGCAATGACTAATTAAGATCAAAATAAATATGTAAAAACCCCCTAAAAGGGGGTTTTTTGTTAAAAAAAATTTTTATTTACACAAAATGCTAATTTTGTATAAGTATAATTTTTTGAAAATGGAAAAATCATATTTGCTTTTTATTATCGCTTTATCTTCTTTTTTATATTCTTCGTCGCAACAAAATAGAGTTTCGTATGAGGGCTATTTTAGAGAGGGTTGCATCTTACTGTCAGAAAAAGACTATGAAAATGCCTTAATCCATTTTGAAAATGCTTATAAAATAGATTCTACTAATGCTAATATAAATTATCAAATTGGCTGTTGTTATTTGAACTCACAGACTAAAAAAGCTAACGCAGAACGTTATTTTGGAAAGGCTATTCAAGATATTAATTCAAATTTTATTCCAGATGAGGCGCATGAAAGGAGCGCACCACCATTAGCATTATTATATTTTGGTCGCGCACTACACGTTAACTATAAATTTAAAGAAGCGCTCATTCATTATACATTATTTAAATCTATCTATGCCAAACATCATTCACAGAAGAAAATTGTTAATTATTACGAAAAACAAACTTTGTTCGCCATAGAAAAAACAACCGTACCTCTATCTTTAAGCCTAGAA